>NZ_JALAZE010000008.1 GCF_022809095.1 Bacillus kexueae | reverse complement strand
AATCCACAGCTTTCTTTTTAAACTTTACATCATAGGTTTTTCGTATTTTTCCCATAAAAAAATCCCCTCCATAATAGACAGATTAATTCGCTTTCTTTTTTCTGTCTACTATAAGGGGATCATATCAGAAGAACCAACCTTTCTTTTTAATTTCTTAAAGCTGTTTCACAAATATTTCACCTAACGTTTATGAGAATGTCACTTGCATAAATGAGCGAATACATGTAATGATGAGAGGGGGTATGAAAAATGCTTTTAGATGCTATTCAACTTGGACCTTTTACCATTCATTACATGTACACTGTTTCAGCTAGTAGTTTTTTATGTGCATACTTTCTTTTACAATGGTTGGTGTCTGATTCTTTAAAACAGTACATAAAGAAATATTTTTTTGAAGGAATAATATTTTATATCGTCGCCTTTAAAGGTAGCATTTTGTTTTTTAATCCACATTTAATATTGCAAAACCCATTTGCATTTTTCATGTTTAATGGTACGACACGTAATGCATACGTAGCATTATGCATTACGTATGCGATCTTATTGTTGTATATCAAACAGAAGGAAAGTATTTCAATTCAAACATATACATTCACATTTGGGAGTATTTCAATTGTCTATATGATTTTGTATTACAGCGTATCAGCGATTTGGTTTACATAGGAGGAAGAAACATGAAGAAAGCCATTGCTATCATCTTTCTTGCTGTATTAGTAACAGTTGCGGTGTGGCAAACACTATCAGAGAAAGAAACGAAAGTGGGACTAGAAAAGGGGAATATTGCACCTGATTACGAGTTGACCACCCTTGAGGGGCAACCTGTTAACCTGTCTGATTTAAAAGGAAAAAAGGTAATTTTGAACTTTTGGGCGACTTGGTGTCCACCGTGTAAAGAAGAAATGCCTGAAATGCAGCGATTTCATGATCAATATTCTTCAGATGTAACAATCGTGGCCGTTAATTTTACAGTGAGTGAACCTAATAAAGAGTCCGTGCTTTCCTTTATTCAGGAAGAAGGATATACATTTCCTGTCTTTTTTGATGAAAAGAATAAAGCAAATAGTGGATATGAAGTTCTAACTTATCCTACTTCTTATTTTTTAGATGAAGAAGGGAGAATTATGGATAAAGTGGTAGGCCCGATGACCTTAGATGTCATGAAAGAGAAAAGCAACTTATAAATCTTATCGTTTTGTTTCAAGGTGCTATGACGCACCTTTTTTATATTTCTGAAACGAGATGGATACTTATGTTTGAAAAATTTGAAAATTGGTTATAATGTCAATAAATGTTCACAAACGTCGAGGTTTAAAAGTCAGAAAATTATGTATAATTTAAGTAAAATTATTGCGAAAGAGGGACTCTAAATGAAAAGACATAAACCAACTTTTGAAGAGCTTGTCCGTGAAAATAAGAAAAAAATTTTAAATGATCAACGTATGTTGGATGAGTTAGAAGAAAGGATTGAAAAAAGGTTAGAAAAGCGATTTCTCGAAAAACTTAGCTAAAATATAATGATTTCCATTCATGTTTTGAGTTTGTTTGCATCATCCTAACAAGTAGGAGGCGAGGATGATGACAAATTCAAACGACAAGCAGTCCCATTTTAATCCTAATCACCAAGGGACAAAACCAAGAGGTTTTTCAAGCAATAAAGGAAAACAAATGGCCGATAAATCCAATCAACATGCTCAAGTGATACAAACAAAGGGAGAGTAGTTTTTCTACTCTCTCTTTTTGTTTGGCATAAATATATTATGTAAACAAAAAGAGTAGCAATATTTCCTTGCATTTTGTACATACTAAATCTGTACCAATAATAGAAAGGATGATGATGATGCCAAATTACAAACCAAATCCAGATGATCGTTCTGACAACGTTGAAAAGCTTCAATCAATCGTGCAAAATACACTAGAAAACATCGAAGAAGCAGAAGAAACATTACGCTATGCGGATGAAGAAGAAAGAGAGCGTATTCAAGCTAAAAATGCACGCCGTGAAGAGAGCATCCAATCCCTACGTGAAGAAATTAGAGACGAAGCGACCGATCGTGAATCAGGTTTTCGAAATAATGATGAGAAATAAGAGCTGGCGGTCCAGCTCTTATTTTTATTCTAATTTCTAATATATTGTCGAATCTTAAAAAGTTGAGATTGGCAAACTCTTTCGATAAGATAGAGAGGAAAGAGAGAAACAGTAGTTAGGAGAGGTTGTGTATGTTCGTTTCAAAAAAAGAGATTGATGTTCGTTATGCTGAGACCGATCAAATGGGTGTTGTTTACCATGCAAATTATTTAGTATGGATGGAAGTTGGCCGTACACAGCTCATCAAAGATTTAGGGTTTTCATACGCAGCTATGGAGGAAGAAGGGGTATTATCACCTGTCATCGATGTACATATTCAATATAAGAAGCCGTTAAAATATGGTGACACGGCAGTTATTCATACGTGGATTGAAGAATATAATGGTTTGAAGGTTGTATATGGTTATGAAATCTATACGCCGAGTGGAGAATTGGCTATTCAAAGTACTTCACAGCATGTATGCGTTAGAAAAGAAACATTTAAGCCTATTTCCATTAAAAAAGCTTTCCCGGATTGGCATAAAGCCTATGAAGAAGCAATGAAGAAGGAATAAGCATGGCATTTGGGATTAAACGTGATGAATTGGAAAAATGGAAACAGAATGTGCAAAAAGGGGAAATTTCGTTTTTAACACATTATTGGTATGACGAACGTTTTCCGAAATATCACACGGTAACGAAGGTTGGTTGTGCAGATGTTAATCAACTCATTAAATGGGGAATAGAAAACAGCTTAAAGCCTGAATGGATTCACTACTATAAAGGGTATCCTCATTTTGATTTACTAGGGGAAAGACAATACGAAATTTTAATGAAATATGGTTTACAAGAACAAATTCAAAGATTTAACTTGAAAAGGAATTACTTCTAAAAGCAGAAAAGCTTGCGAAAACGCAAGCTTTCTTTTTATTCAATCATGAACGTTGGTTCATCTAACGTTGCATCATAGTTTACGGTTAAATCTTTTTCATCAAAATACCAAAGGTCTTTTTCTTCGATAAAGAAGGTAATGCCTTCTTCTTTCGTTTGAGTTGCGATGTCCACGGGTTCATCCTTTGCTACACCGAGAGAAAACCCTTTTTGCACGTTACTACAACCACCATATCGAGCAAAAAAACGCAAAGTATCGCCGTTCTCTAGGTGAAACTCATTTTTGTACCAATTAGCTGCTTCTTTCGTTACGATTAAATTCATTTTTCTTCACCTCTTACCCCCATTATACAGAGGTAGAAAGGAAGAATTCAATGAATACTACTTACTTTGAAAAAATGGATACGCTATCATCAATCCATTGGTTCATATGGGCTATTACTTCTTGATAAAGGTTTGAGTTAATGGTTTCCAGTTCATCTACACGATAGTTTCGACTATGTTGGCTAGAGACAAAAGTCGGAATCAATGTCGGATTCTTCAATGTGATTGTGTTCACATTTGATGTAATATTTTTCTCAATTGTTAATGTAAATACCCCGCCTACATCCTTACCATTTCCTTTTTGTGCAGATAAGAAGTTACCTAATGAGTATATGACGATACTTTTATCTCCAGCATTATTCTCTATCCATTCCATCGGTTGAAGGACATGAGGGTGATGGCCGATGATGACGTGAGCTCCTTCGTTCGCCAAAAATTTCGCTAACTCTTTCTGTTCATTGGAAGGGTAGCTCTGATACTCTAGCCCCCAATGCATGTTGACGATAATAACATCCGATTCACTTTTCAGCTTTTGAAGATCTTGTTTTATTTTTTCTTGATCAATTAAGGATACTAAATGGTTTTTCCCTTTTGGTACGGGAATGCCATTCGTTCCATATGTATAAGATAAAAAGCCTAATTTAATACCTTGTACATTTATGATACGCAAGGTATTTGCGTCTTGTTCACTTTCATAACTACCTACATAATGCATGCCAATCTTGTTGTAATGGGATATTGCATTTAAGATTGCTTTTTCCCCTCTGTCAAGCGTATGGTTATTCGCCATTGTCATTAAATCTACCCCTGCCTCTTTAAATGCATCTGCAACTTCATAAGGGCTATTAAAAGAAGGGTATGAGGACAATCCTATTTCAGTTCCACCAATAATGGATTCCTGATTGGCGATTGTAAAGTCTGGCTCCGATAATAGATGCATTACATTTTCAATCATCGGCTTAAAATTATAAGACCCATCTTGCGCTTTTGCATCTTCATATACCGGACGATGAATTAAAATATCACCTATAGCGGCAATCGTAATGGAAGAATGAAAGGATTTTGTTTCTGATGCGAGAGCTCTAGTTGGTAACTCTGCGCTTTCTTTTTTTGTTGAAAAAGGATTTGATTCAGATGTTTGGAAAGCAATTACTCCAAACAAAAGAACAATACTTATTAAAAAGATTATAGCGGCAATTTTTTTCATAACGCACTTCCTTTTTTAGTTCTCTCTTTTATAGTACCGTTTTTGTCGAAAAAAAGAAATATTCTAAAATTAAAGTCGAATTCACCAGGTTGTACTTCTAACATGGAGACTTCTTAAACTGCAAAAAGGCCACAAAAAAACGAGGGTTACTTCCCTCGTTTTTTAAAGCCATTTTACTTTCGGTTCAGTTTTATTGAGAATCCGTTTAATGTTTGCTCTGTGTCGGTAAATGACGAAAAATGCAAGTATGCTGACAACGATAATTAAAGGTATATCTTTCGTAAATAAGCTATAAATAACAGCGTAAACGCCCGTTAGCATTGATGATAAAGAAACATACTTTGAGATATATAAAATGAGAAAAAATACAGCTAACGTTGATATGAATAATAATGGGCTATGAAGGAGTAACACTCCGCCAGAAGTGGCAACTGCTTTTCCTCCACGAAAGTTTGCAAAAATTGGATACATGTGTCCAACTGCTGCTATGATTCCTGCTAGAAGCGGATGAAAGTTAGCTTCAACACCAAAAAATAACGGAAGTGCAGCAGCGAGAGTACCTTTTAAAATATCTGAAATGGTTACGATGAGGCCTGCCTTCACTCCGAGTGTTCGGAATGTGTTTGTACCTCCTAAATTACCGCTACCATGTTCACGGATGTCAACACCGTACCCCCATTTTCCTACGATTAATCCAGATGGGATCGAGCCGATTAAATAAGCAAGAACAACAATGAGTGCATAAATCATGTTTTTTCCCCTTTAATTAGATTCTACTTATATTGTACATGACAAAATCAAAATCCTCCACGTACAGTGCGATAATATATTACTAAATTTCAGTTTGGATGAAAAGGGGATTCGAAAATGTCTAACAATTGGAATCACACAATAATAACCGTATAATGGAAGGGAAGGAAGGTGGTGTGAAAAATGGTATTTCAAAACCCGAGTCAATCAGAAATCAAATCGATTTTAAATCGATCAAAACGAATTGCTGTGGTGGGGTTATCTGATAAACCAGAAAGAACCTCTTATATGGTTACCAAAGCAATGCAAGACGCTGGTTATGAAATTATTCCAGTAAACCCTATGGTTGATGAAGTGTTAGGAGTTAAGGCGGTTTCTTCTTTGAAAGAGATTGAAGGACATGTCGATATCGTAAACGTTTTCCGACGTTCAGAACATTTAGTTGATGTGGCAAAAGAGTTTGTCGAAATTGATGCAGACGTCTTTTGGGCTCAACAAGGAGTATACAACGAAGAAGCCTATAACTTGTTGAAGGAAAATGGTGCAACAGTCATAATGGATCTATGCATTAAAGTAGCTCATGCTCTAACAAAATCGTAAGCCATCACCATGGCTTACGATTAATAAAAAATTCATATAGGAAATCTAAGATTTTTTTCCAAAGTAAACAATTTTTTTGTATAATACAGGTGAAAGGGGGTTAAAAAGAACTAGAATGTGAGGTAGGTCGAAAGATGAGGATAGCACAAATAGTCCATCACTTACATAAGCATCCCGAAGAGTTGGTTGCCGTATTAATCGGAAGAGCCAGCTTACTCAATGTTTCAAAAGAAGAATTACAAACAATAAAACAAGTCTTTATGATAAAAAAAGAAAAAATGATGAATATAGGAGTGGTTACAAATGGAAAAAATGATTAGCTATTTTACTGAAAACAAAATGGAATTAGCGGCAGTATTAGAAGGTAAGGCAAGTTTTGCAGTGAAAATGGATGATTATGCAATTTTAACATTAATTCGTGAAGTTATGGATGAAGCGGAAGAAACTTTAAGAAAATATTGGGGTTAATCAAAAGCTATTTTGTATATCATGCGAGATTTCACAAAGTTATTTTATACTCTACTAACTATAACGTTTATATTAGTAGTGTATTTTTCCTATCATATCTTACAAAATCAATTCATTGGCATATTTGTATTAAAAGATACAAATGGTAATTTTGTTATTCAAGATGTTGAAAAAGGGGCATATGGAGATAGAAAAGGACTAAAAGTAGGGGATATTGTTTTAGAAGTAAACAATGAAGATCCTGAAAAACATAAAACTATTATATATTTAAGGAAACTAGAACAACTTTCTAGTTTGAAAGTACAAAAACCTGATGGAAGTGTACACTTTTATGAAATAAAAACTGAATTTGATGTACAAATAGTTTTCCATTATTTAGTTCCACTAAGTTTATTACTTTTTGCTGTTTTTTGTTGTTATTACATCTATAAAAGCACTAATAATGCTCAAAGTAAATCTTCTATAATTCTAATTATCTTTTTATTAAATATTTCATTAGCTCATTTAAGTGCAGGGGCATCATCAAGAGGAGATTTATTATCGAAATATTTAAATGTAGTATTTTTTATTGGAACTCCAGTAATATACCTTCATTATATTTACACTTATTTTAATGAAATTGGAACTATTTGGTTTAGTAAATATTATATTAAATTTTCTTACTTTATTGTATTTCTTAATGCTATTTCTGCATTCTTGATTTATCAGGTTTTTACTGATCAAGAAGCTCAGATAAATATAATGGTTTTCCATCTACTTTCATTTTTATTTTTATTCTTATTAACATACACATTCATTGGAATTGGGATTAGAAAGGTAAGGTACAAAGCTCAGAAATACATGATTAGAATAATTATAATTTCTAATGTGTTAGCGTTTGCTCCTTTCTTACTTTTCTATGTCATTCCCTATAGTTTTTTCAGGATTTCTTTTTTTAGCCCTGCCTATTTAGTTGCCTTTCTCCTTATCATACCATTTTCACTGGTCTATCAGTTTTTAGCAACGAAGGTATATGATATTGAGTTCTTGTTAGGTAGATTCCGTTATTATGCACTTTTGAGTATTGTTCCTGCAATATTCGGAGTGATTATTGCTATTACGAATAGAGATATCGGCCCTACTGAGTTTACTATTCGAACTTATGTGTTTCTTTTTCTATTACTCTTTATTACGTTTAATGTTAAAGAGTTGCTAGATAATAAATTTCAGCTGAAGCGTTTTTCAGAAAAATACAATTATAAGGATAGTCTATTTAAGTTTACTAATAAGCTACGGGATGCGAATTCACTGACAGAGGTCATCGATGGGTTAAAGCAGGAAATTACGGACGTTTTATTAGTGAGTAGCGTATCGTTTATTACGGTTGACCGTAATTTTGAGCCTGTAAAAGTCGATCAGCTTCACTATACAGATGTCATAGAACGTTACCGTCGTGAAATCGCGGAAGCTTGTGAAGATACAGGTAAGATTGTTGAGGTCGACAAAGGATTCGTCCTCAATATTGGTGAATCTGTCGGAGAGTATTATATTTTAATCTGTTTATCTAAAATGAATACTCCTCGCTTAACGGTAGATGAAAAATCATGGCTGAATGCTCTAGCATATTATACGAATGTTACTTTATCGAATTTCTTAAAAATCGAAAGTTTAATGAGTCATTTAGAGCAATTAAAGCAGGAAGGAAAGAGTCCTGTTTGGTATAACCGTGTCATTTATTCTCTTGAAGAGAAGCAGCGTTCCATGTTGGCAAGGGATTTACATGATTCGGTTTTGCAAGATTTGATCTCGATTAAGCAAAAATGTGAAGTGTCATTGCAGCATGACGAAGACTGTCCAAAAACATTGCAGGAGCAAATGAAAGAGATTCATGAGGGGCTTAATAATGCTATATTAATGACTCGGGAAACTTGCAACGAGCTTAGACCTCAAGTGCTTTACGATTTAGGATTACAAAAAGCGTTAGAAAAGCTAGCGAGTCAATATGAAACATTAGGTGCTTTTCATGTTCAGGTGAATACGAGTCGCTTGAAAATCCCTAATAATTTAGATTTGCAATTGAGTTTATATCGAATTGTTCAAGAGTTGTTTGCGAACGCCAGAAAACATTCGGAAGCTAAGACAATTAAATTAATGCTAATTAGTATTAAAGAGAAGATTGTCCTTCATTATGAAGATGATGGCGTAGGGGCAGATCAAAACTCTTTATTCATTCGGGATAATAGCATGGGCTTATCAGGGATTCGGGAACGTGTGAAGACATTAAATGGTTCGATGGAAATTCAAACAAAGCCAGGTGAAGGTTTTAGTGTCGTCATTGAAATTTAAGCAAACCCCCATTTTCGGAGGGTTTGCTTTTTTGTTTGGGCTCTTTTCCGCGGTTGTAAAAGCAAAAATGATTTCGGAAACAACCTATGATTTTACAGCTTTCAAGCATCTAATAGAGGATGTTTCGTGTAAATTTACGTGTAGAAAAGCCGATATTCTTCGAGAAAGGTTTGAAATTCCTTGCAAAACAGATATACAATAAAGCATGAGTACTTGTAATGAGTTGACGGATAGTGTGGTTACAGGTAAAATCAAGACGTACTGAACATATGTTCTCATAGTTGTGAAAGGGGTTAAAGTCGTTTGGTGAATACGAGAAAGATTGAATACAATGATGATGCGATTCAAGTTCTAGAAGGATTGGAAGCAGTCCGTAAGCGTCCAGGGATGTACATTGGAAGTACGGATGCGAGAGGTTTGCATCATCTTGTTTACGAAATCGTAGATAACTCTGTAGATGAAGCGTTAGCTGGCTACGGAGATCATATTAAAGTAACGATACATAATGATAATAGTATTTCTGTTCAAGATAAGGGGCGCGGTATGCCGACAGGGATGCATAAAATGGGGAAGCCAACTCCTGAAGTCATCTTAACTGTACTCCACGCAGGTGGAAAGTTTGGTCAAGGCGGTTATAAAACAAGTGGTGGATTACATGGTGTTGGTGCGTCTGTTGTAAACGCCTTGTCTGAATGGTTAATCGTAACGATAAAACGGGATGGATTTGTATATGAGCAGCGGTTTGAAAATGGTGGGAAGCCTGTAACAACATTGGAGAAGAAAGGGAAAGCGAAAGATACAGGGACAACCATTCATTTCAAGCCTGATCCAACCATGTTTAGTACGACGGTATTTAATTTCGATACATTAAGTGAACGTTTACGCGAATCAGCTTTCTTGTTAAAGGGGTTAAAGATTGAATTAGTCGATAAGCGCCATGGAGTAGCAGAAACCTACCATTATGAAAATGGGATTGAGGCGTTCGTCACCTACTTAAATGAAGAGAAGGATTCATTACATTCAGTTGTTTCTTTTGAAGGGGAACAACATGGTATCGAAGTAGAATTTGCCTTCCAATTTAATGATGGATTTAGCGAAAACATCTTGTCCTTTGTTAATAATGTGCGAACGAAGGATGGCGGTACGCATGAAGCTGGTGCAAAATCAGCAATGACTCGTGCTTTTAACGAGTACGCTCGAAAGGTTAGCCTTTTAAAGGATAAAGATAAAAATTTAGAAGGAACTGATATTCGTGAAGGGTTGTCTGCGATTGTATCCGTACGTATTCCAGAAGAGCTTCTTCAGTTTGAAGGACAAACAAAAGGAAAACTAGGTACAAGTGAAGCGCGTTCAGCAGTGGATGCAGTTGTTTCTGAACAATTGTCTTATTTTTTAGAGGAAAATCCAGATGTAAGCTCGCTGTTAATTAAAAAAGCCATCAAAGCGGCTCAAGCTCGTGAGGCGGCTCGAAAAGCAAGAGAAGAAGCGCGGTCTGGTAAAAAGCGTAAACGTCAAGAGTCCACGTTAAGTGGAAAATTAACACCAGCACAGTCACGAAATCCGAAAAATAATGAATTATACCTTGTAGAGGGTGATTCCGCAGGTGGTTCAGCGAAGCAAGGTAGGGATCGAAAGTTCCAAGCTGTGTTGCCGTTACGAGGGAAAGTTATCAATACTGAAAAAGCAAAATTGCAAGATATCTTCAAAAATGAGGAAATCAATACTATCATTCATGCGATTGGAGCTGGAGTTGGCGCTGACTTTTCAATTGAAGATGTGAACTATGATAAAGTCATCATTATGACAGATGCTGATACAGATGGTGCTCATATTCAAGTGTTGCTTTTAACCTTCTTCTATCGCTACATGAAACCTCTAATTGAAGAAGGAAAAGTATTTATTGCGCTTCCGCCACTTTACAAAGTATCAAAAGGAAGTGGGAAGAAGGAAGTCATTGAATATGCCTGGAGCGATGAAGAATTACGTGAAGTGACGAAGAAAGTAGGAAAAGGCTACACGATTCAACGATACAAAGGTTTAGGAGAAATGAATGCTGACCAACTTTGGGAAACAACCATGAATCCTGAAACACGTACTCTTATACGTGTTCGAATTGATGATGCTGCTCGAGCGGAAAGAAGAATAACAACGCTTATGGGCGATAAAGTCGAACCTCGCCGAAAATGGATCGAAAAAAATGTCGCTTTCGGATTAGAAGAAGAGTCTAACATCTTAGAAAATGAAAATTTATCCATCGGAGAGGAGGTCTAATCGATGACTCAAGCAGAACGTTTTCATGAATTACCGTTAGAGGAAGTTCTCGGAGACCGTTTTGGTCGATATAGTAAATATATTATTCAAGACCGTGCATTACCCGATGCGCGAGACGGTTTAAAACCCGTTCAACGAAGAATTTTATATGCCATGTATGTCGATGGAAACACGAGTGAAAAACCATTCCGTAAGTCGGCAAAAACGGTTGGTAATGTTATTGGTAACTATCATCCGCACGGAGATACATCAGTGTACGATGCAATGGTTCGGATGAGTCAGGATTGGAAAGTGCGAAATGTATTAATCGAAATGCACGGGAATAACGGAAGCATTGATGGAGATCCTCCTGCGGCGATGCGTTATACAGAAGCAAGGCTTTCTCCAATTGCAAAAGAGTTGCTCCGTGATATCGAAAAGCAAACGGTAGACTTTGTTCCAAACTTCGATGATACAAGTGAGGAACCGGTTGTTTTACCGGCAATGTTCCCAAATTTGCTTGTGAATGGCTCCACAGGTATTTCAGCAGGATATGCGACGGATATTCCTCCCCACCATTTAGGTGAGGTAATTGACGCGGTGATTAAAAGAATTGATAAGCCATCCGTAACTGTTGATGAAATCATGGACATTATGAAAGGGCCGGATTTTCCAACTGGAGGAATTATACAAGGGATTGATGGAATTAAGAAGGCATATGAAACAGGAAAAGGAAAAGTAATCATTCGTGGTAAAGCGGATATCGAAACAATTCGTGGCGGAAGACAACAAATTGTCATTACGGAAATTCCTTACGAAGTCAATAAGGCAAATCTCGTGAAAAAGATGGATGAGCTTCGCCTTGATAAGAAAGTAGAAGGAATTTCAGAAGTGCGAGATGAAACAGATCGTACCGGATTACGGATTGTTGTCGAGCTCAAAAAAGATGCAAATGCTGAAGGTGTATTAAACTTCTTATATAAAAACACAGATTTGCAAATTCCGTATAACTTTAATATGGTAGCTATACATAACCGTCGACCGCAGCTAATGGGAATTTTACAAATTCTTGATGCGTATATTGATCACCAAAAAGAAGTTGTAACCAATCGTTCCAAATACGAATTGAAAAAGGCAGAAGAGCGGCAGCACGTAGTAGAAGGTCTAATTAAAGCTTTATCAATATTGGATGAAGTGATTGCGACGATTCGTGCTTCGAAAGATAAACGAGATGCGAAAAATAATTTAATGGAAAGCTACCAATTTACAGAGCCTCAGGCAGAAGCAATTGTTTCCTTGCAACTTTATCGTTTAACGAACACGGACGTAACAGCTCTTCAAGAAGAAGCAAAAGAGCTAGGTGAGAAAATTGAAGAGTTGACTGCCATTTTACAAGATGAGAAGAAATTACTAAAAGTTATTAAAACAGATTTGCGAAAAATTAAAAAAACGTATGCTGATGAACGTAGAACGGTTATCGAGGATGAAATTGAAGAAATTAAAATCAATTTAGAAGTTATGGTTGCAAGTGAGGACGTCATGGTAACTGTTACGAAAGATGGCTATGTAAAGCGGACAAGTTTGAGGTCATACAGCGCATCGAACGGGCAAGATTTTGGAATGAAAGATACGGATCACTTACTATCTTGTCTCGAGATGAATACGACAGATGTTTTATTACTCTTTACGAATAAAGGGAACTATTTATACTTCCCAGTACACGAATTACCTGATATTCGCTGGAAAGATCTTGGTCAGCATGTAGCTTCACTCATACCAATTGATAAGGATGAAACGATTTTAAAAGCCATTCCGGTGAAAGACTTCGAAACAGATTCGTTTTTACTATTTTTCACAAAGAACGGCATGACGAAAAAGTCGGAGTTAAAGCAATATAAAGCGCAACGTTATTCGAAACCTCTTGTTGCTGTTAATTTAAAGGATGACGATGAAGTCGTACATGTCGAAGTGACCGATGGAACGAAAGAAGTGTTCATTGCCACACGTAATGGATATGGTTTGCGATTCCATGAAGAAGAAATTAATGTTGTTGGGACAAGAGCTGCCGGTGTAAAGGGAATCAATCTAAAGGATGATGACTACGTTGTAAGTGGTGGCATTATTAGCGAAGAGACGGACACAATTACGCTTATTACACATCGGGGTGCGATGAAGAAAATGGCGTTAACGGAGTTTGAGCCTTCTTCTCGTGCGAAACGTGGCGTAGTGATGTTACGAGAGTTGAAAACGAATCCACATCAAACGGTTCGAGCATTCGTGACATCGGGGAATGAAGAGTTTTATATACAAACTGAAAAAGGACAAGTAGAGATAGTTCCAGTTGAAAGTTTACGAATAAATGAACGGTATAGTAATGGTTCATTTTATGTGGATGAGCAAGAAGCTGGAAAAGTAATCGACGCTTGGTTCTATAAAAAAGAAGTGTAAGTAAAAACCCACAAGTCATATGAAGGCTTGTGGGTTAACTTTTTTATGAATGATGTTTAGAGTGGAAGTAGTCAAGAAACGCTTGTATGATTTCTACCCCTTGGTAAAAAAACAACGACATAGCCGTTAATGAAAAACATCCAATTATTAATAAACGAACCCAACCTAACATCGTTTCCCCTCCTTTTTTACATTCTGTTCGGAAGAGAAAGATCTTTCAAATAATTCGCCCCGAAAAACCTTTCAGTTAAGAATAGGCGCTTAACATAATAAGTTGAAATGAAGTGCGTAAATGGGTGGGGCAATTCAACATAATCCTTTAAGATTCCTGCTTTTTCATGACTAGAAAGAACGTCGTCCGTATCGTATGCATATGCCTCAATGCCTTCAAAAGCATCGCTTGTAATAGCTGTTAATTGAGAAGAAGCTGTTGTGACGAATATGGCAACGATAAGCGTAACAGAAAGCAAAAATTGCATGATCCGCATCGCCATCAACTCCCTTATATACGATTAATAGTATCAAAGATTTATAGATTATGCTACAGAAAAAAATGTGTAGAATTTTTCTTTAAATTTGTGATATAATGTTACCTGTTCGTGTTAAAAAACCTAACATAAGAAGAACTGACAGATGAAAAAGGGGGATCTTTCATGGAATGGTTAAGTGAAATCGTTGGAAAAGGTAATACCGTTCTTTGGAGCTATATCTTAATTTATATGCTCATTGGTCTCGGTATTCTTTTTACCATTCAAACGAAATTTGTCCAGTTTCGCCATTTAGGTGAAATGTTCCGATTAATTACGGAAAAGAGCAGTGGGAAAGGTGTTTCATCTGCCCAAGCATTTTTTGTAAGCGCTGCTTCCCGTGTCGGAACTGGAAATTTAGCAGGTGTTGCGTTAGCTATCGCGTTCGGTGGTCCTGGTGCTGTTTTCTGGATGTGGCTAATTGCGATGATTGGAATGGCTTCCAGCTTCGTTGAAAGTACACTTGCTCAAGTATATAAAGTAAAAGATGGTGACACATTCCGCGGTGGACCAGCATATTACATGGAAAAAGCACTTAATGCACGCTGGTTAGGAATTATTTTTGCAGTATTAATTACGTTATGTTTTGGTCTTATTTTTAATGCTGTACAAGCGAACACCATTTCAGCTGCATTTGAAGAAGCGTTTTCTGTGAATAAAACAATTATGGCTACGCTATTAGCCATCATTACAGCGATTATTATTTTTGGTGGAATCCATCGAATCGCGAAAGTGACGCAAATTATTGTGCCGGTCATGGCTGGAATTTATATTATCGTAGCACTTGTTGTTGTAATCATGAACATTACAGAGATTCCAGGTATTATTGCACTTATTTTTAAAAGTGCGTTCGGTTTAGAAGAAGTAGCTGGAGGAAGCGTTGGAGCTGCACTAATGTATGGAATTAAGCGTGGATTATTCTCGAATGAAGCGGGTATGGGTAGTGCGCCAAACGCAGCTGCAACAGCGAATGTATCGCATCCAGCAAAGCAAGGCTTCATTCAATCGTTAGGGGTATTCTTTGACACGATTATTATTTGTTCAGCAACAGCGTTCTTAATTTTATTATTTGATGTATCACCTGATCAAGAACTAGGTGGGATTCAATTAACACAAGCTGCACTTGCTTCCCATATCGGAAGCTGGGCGTCGATCTTTGTTGCGATTGCGATTTTCTTATTTGCTTTTAGCTCCATTATTGGAAACTATTATTACGGTGAAACGAATATTGAATTTATTCGTGAAAACAAAATGGCATTATTCGTTTATCGTTTAGCAGTCGTGGCAATGGTTGTTTTTGGATCTGTTTCAGGTATTCAAATCGTTTGGGATTTGGCAGACCTCTTTATGGGCTTAATGGCCGTAATCAACTTAATAGCGATTACTCTATTATCAAAAATTGCCGTTCAAGTGTTACGTGACTATGTATCTCAACGTAAAGCAGGAAAAGACCCTGTTTTCAACGCTTCATCGATTGAAGGCCTAACAAAAGCAGAAGCATGGGAACATACGTCCACTACTGAACAAAAAGGGTAATCCATTGGAGAGAGCGAATCAGGTTATGCTGGTTCGCTTTTTATGTATACGTAAAATCTTCGAAGAGAGTTTTCCTTTTCATACAAACTGGAAATTTGGTACATTGGATTTAGTAGTATTTGAAAATAGGAGGGGCGCATGTTCGTAATTAAAGAGTTAATCTATAAAGATATATTAAACATTGAGAAGTTGACCATTAATCGTGGTGAAGTAACGAGTATTGTCGGAGAAAGTGGTGCTGGCAAAACAACATTTTTAAAGCTTTTAAATCAAATGGAAACTCCGAATAGAGGGGAAATATTCTATCAGTCAAAGAATATTCAACTATGGAATCCGATTGAATGGCGGCGAACCGTTTCGATGCTAAGTCAACAACCGGTGATGATTGATGGAACCATTCGTGAAAATTTACAAATTGGACTGATGTGGCGGGATATGCCGCCTGTATCAGATAAACAGTTATCATATTATTTAAAAATAGCCCATTTAATTAAATCGTTGGATGAGGATGTCAACAATTTATCAGGTGGGGAAAAGCAACGATTAGCACTTGCCAGAATGCTGCTTTGTGACCCTGACGTCTATTTATTGGATGAACCAACGTCAGCGCTTGATGA
The DNA here is from genome assembly GCF_022809095.1 of Bacillus kexueae. Classification (GTDB taxonomy): domain Bacteria; phylum Bacillota; class Bacilli; order Bacillales; family Aeribacillaceae; genus Bacillus_BZ; species Bacillus_BZ kexueae. Next base: position 126,903 of record NZ_JALAZE010000008.1, on the reverse strand, counting down.
TCAGACTGAAGACTTAGTGATGAATGATTTATTAACTTATTTGAAAAAGCTAAATAAAACGGTCATTATGATCACTCATTCAACACAAATGGCGAAACGCTTCAGTGACCAAATTATTGAGTTGAAAAAGCAATCTTCCTAGGAGGGAACATGAAAGAGTCTATAATAGATATTCAATTGGTACGATTTATAGCAGCCTATCTATTTATAATTCTGCTCCTTTTTCTTATTCGTGTGCGAGGAATAAAGCGGGAGAAACGAATTTTCATCGCTTCCATTCGAATGACACTTCAGCTTGTTCTTGTAGGGTACATACTTTCATACATATTTGAAAATCCGAATCCAATAACGACACTTGTTATAATTTTGATTATGGAGGCATTTGCAATCTATAATGTGTATAAGCAAATTCAGCTAAAGGGCTATTTACAGTTACAACGTGTCATAGCAGTCGCAATGTTACTAGGCACGTTATTTACCTTGTTTTACTTTAATTTTGTCGTCGTACAATTCAATCCGTGGTATGATCCACGCTATTTTATTCCGATTGCTGGGATGATTATAGGAAATACAATGACTGGTGTATCGTTAGGAATCAAATCCTTGCTAGAAGGATTTCGACAAGAGCGGTTCCTTATCGAAGGAGCACTAATGTTAGGAGCGAAGCCTGAAGTAGCGGTAAAATCAATAGTAAACGATAGCTTTGATTCGGCGATTTTGCCTACTATCAATAGCATGGTCGGAATGGGTATTATTTTTTTACCTGGAATGATGACGGGTCAAATACTATCTGGGACAAGTCCCTTAATCGCCATTGAATACCAAATCGTAGTCTTGCTTGGAATCGCAGGAAGTGTCGGTATTTCCGTTTTTATTGCACTTCATTATGGTGTGCGGACGTTTTTTAATGAAAAGAGCCAACTCCGTATAGATGCATAAATGAATATTGAAGCCACATTCAGCATAAAGTGAATCAGTTATGATAGTTCCTGTAATTGAAGGAGGGGACAGCTTGCGTATATATGTGGTTCAGTCCGGTGACACACTATGGCAAATTTCACAAGTGTATGGAGTTCCTTGGAATCAAATCGCCCAAGCAAACGGCCTAACCGATCCAAATACATTAGTAGTTGGACAATCACTCGTCATTCCACCATCCGCATCCATCCATATAGTTCGTGCAGGTGAAACGTTATGGTCAATTGCTCAACATTACGGTGTGACGATAGAATCCTTAATCTTGAGTAATCAAATTACGAACCCTTCTGTCATATATGTCGGCCAACAATTAAAGCTCCCAACTGACTTTCATACCGTACAACAAGGCGATTCTTTGTGGGCTATTTCCAATCAATATGGTGTTTCAGTTCAGCTAATTGCCTATGCCAACCGAATTCAAAATCCATCATTGATTTACCCAGGTCAACGTCTCATTATCCCAGGGAAACAAAAAGTAAAGATAGAAGTCAACGCATACAGTACGTTTTTAAATGAAAGTGGTCAACAAACCGTTAAAGAAATCGGTCAGTACTTAACGTATATAACTCCTTTTAGCTACCAATTACAACAGGACGGAACAGTACGTTCATTACAGGATGATGCGTTTTTACGAGTGTCGAAAGAAAAAGGGGTCGCACCATTAATGGTGTTAACAAACTTTGAAGAGGGAGAATTTAGTTCTGAATTAGCACATACGGTATTAAACTCCGCAAATTTACAAGTGAAATTAATAAATAATATGTTGCAAATTCTTTCTCAAAAAGGATACCGTGGATTAAATATCGATTTTGAGTATTTATATCCATCAGACAAAGAAGCGTATAATCAATTTTTAAGAAACGTCGTTAATCGACTTCGACCGCTTGGATATTCCGTCTCAACAGCTATCGCACCGAAATATTCCCGGAATCAAAAAGGATTATTATATGAGGCCCATGATTATCGGGCCCATGGAGAAATTGTTGACTTTGTAGTCATCATGACATATGAATGGGGCTGGTCAGGTGGGCCACCAATGGCCGTTGCACCACTAAGCGAAGTGAAGAAAGTCATTCAATACGCTTTAACCGAAATGCCCAAGGAAAAAATCATGATGGGAATGCCGCTATACGGTTATGATTGGACTTTACCATATGTGGAAGGTGGAAAATGGGCTAAAACGTTAAGCCCTCAGCAAGCAGTGGAACGCGCCGCTCAAAATGGAGTTGCAATTCAATTTGATGAAAAAGCACAATCTCCTTATTATGAGTACACAGACAGAGATGGTAAGAAACATATCGTCTGGTTTGAAGACGCCCGCAGTGTCAAAGCGAAATATAATCTTGTAGAAGAGTTGGGATTACGAGGTGTTAGCTATTGGGTCCTAGGGAATCCGTTTCCTCAAAACTGGCTTGTTCTTCATGACCAATTTAACATACAAAAATTTTGAAGCTCCCCTCTATAAAGGGAAGTTTTTTATATTGAAAAATATGGAATAAATGGTAGGGTGGAGAAAAAGGCATTTTGCGAATATTGGGTATGTAGCATTTTGATGGAAGGGAGTACTAAAATGATATCTATTAAAGAACTAAAATCGAACGAAGAACGTCAACTTGCGTATCCAGTTATGAATCAATTAAGAGCGCATCTGCATGAAGAGGAATATTTGAATCTCGTAATTGAAGCAGCCGAAAAAGAAGGGTATCGTCAGTTCGGGTTGTTTGAAGGAGATGAAATTGTTGCAGTTATCGGTTTTCAACCGATGATAACATTATATTATGGAAAATATCTATGGGTATGTGACCTTGTCACGGATTCGAAAAGAAGATCGCAAGGATATGGGGAAATATTATTATCGCATATACACGAATTGGCGATTGCTGACGGGTATGAGAAAATTGCGCTTTCTTCAGGGTTAAAGCGAACGGAAGCGCATCGCTTTTATGAAGAGAAAATGCATTATGAAAAAGTAAGCTATGTGTTTAAAGTGGATGTGAATTCGGCGACTTGATTTTCTAATTCGATTCCGATAAGATGATTTTTCTTATTTTATTAGAAGGAGACGTTTGGATGAAAAATAGAAAAGTAAGTCTATACATCGCGATGAGTCTTGATGGGTATATTGCAACTGAGGATGATTCTCTCGACTGGCTATTTAAGACGAAAGTAGATGGAGATGCGGGTTATGAGGCATTTTACAAACCGGTTGATACAGTTGTAATGGGAAATCGTACATATGAATGGATATTAAATGAAATGAAAGGGACATTTCCGTATGAAAACAAAAAGTGCTTTGTGTTTACCTCAAAAGAGAAGCAACATTCTCCATATGTTCAGTTCGTTCATGAAGATGTAAAAACCTTCACGAGGAGGTTAAAAGAGGAGAATGGTGGAACGATTTGGCTTGTTGGTGGAGGAGGGATTATCCACTCTTTCTTACAAAATAATCTCATAGATGAATACATTATCACAATAGCACCAGTACTTATCGGAAAAGGGATTCCGCTATTCCAACCGTTTGATCAAGAAATCGATTTAGAGTTGAAAGAAGTACGTCAATACGCTCAATTTGCCCAACTCATTTATGCACGAAAAAGTAGTTAAAGGGAGTTGAACTCCCTTTTCATTTTGCCAAAAACTTCACAATAAAGTGAAACCATTCGTAAAAAAAGACGGTCTTATTTATAGAGAGATTGATTTTGTGAAGGGGTTTTTCGTGTGAAAAAGAAAGTAGGGATGGTTTCTTTATTCGTCTTTAGTCTTTTAATAGTCTTTCTCATATACGAAAGGTATGAAAATCAACAAGTTTTTCAACGAACCAATCAAGTCGAGGAAAAACTATTAAAATATGAGAATGTGGTAAACAATGAATTAGCATCTTACCAATTAACAGAGTTGAAACCTGTCATTTTAGCTATTATTTTGCAAGAAAGTAATGCACTCGGTGAAGATGTGATGCAGTCTTCCGAGTCGGCTGGATATAAACGGAATGCAATAAATACTCCTGATGAAAGTATTCGTCAAGGAGTGAAACATTTTGCCAACATGTACAAGTACGGTTCGCAACAACAAGTTGATATGGAGACGGTTATCCAAAGCTATAATATGGGTCCTGGTTATATTGATTTTATTGCTCAAAACGGAAAGAAACATTCTGAAGAGTTAGCGAAACAATATTCCGACTTAAAAGTACAACAAAACCCAGAACTTTATAATTGCGGTGGAGATTCAACGAACTTTCGTTACCCATATTGCTACGGTGATTTTACCTATGCAGAAAAGGTCAAGGATAATTTAACTGTTGTCATTGATCTTCTTAGAAATCAGGGTGAATCAATTGTTTTAGAGGACCTTAACTTGATCACTCGGCAAATAGACTAAAAGTAAGTTCACTAAAAACATGTAAGGCTTTACTTTCTCAATTGAAAATATGTACCTATGAACTGTTGATCATTGGAATGAGAAAACGGCGTTGCAACAGTTTCAAGTATGGGGGCCAATGGGCGTGCAATTCACCTTCGAACTGTAGAATAAATGGTGCCAGTTGTTGTCCCGCTTTCAATCTTAATACATAAAGAAAGAACCTATCGAATCCAATCAGAGTGAAATAATTGTAAAAAAAGAAACAAGAAATGACATTTTTATTAACTGCAAAAACAAATGCTAGGTCATTGATCAAAATATTGATCAAGGGGATTCTTGTGTGCAATTTATAGAAATTAATGTGTTTCTTCAAAATACGAGTCATTCCTTGTTTGGTATGATTTTGTATGGACGCATCATTTCGTAATCTTCGTGTTCGAGAATGTGGCAATGCCATACAAATAATCCTGAATAAGGTCCAAATGGAACGATGATTCGGGTTATTTCACCAGGGTTTGCTCGAACGGTGTCCTTCCACCCTTTCTCATTTAAGTCGGGTTCCTTTCTTACACCCGTTAACACAATTTTTCCTTCTTTTTCGTATCTATCTCGGTCAAAAGGTTGTCGATCCAAAAGTTGGAATTTTACTAAATGGAGATGAATGGGATGTGTTGCCTTGGACACGTTAATGAGGCTCCAAACCTCCATGCTCCATAGATTTGGAGCTTCTGTAATCGGATCGGACCATAACCGATTGTTTAATAGATGAATGGACCGACCATAAGTATCAGGTTTCATGTTTAAAAGAAGCTTCCGATTTTGAATGGAAGACGATTCCTCTAATTTTGGAATGCTCGCTAAAACGGGAGGGATATACGTTTGGTCCATTCCTTTTCGTTTTTGATTCACTATAAATTTCATGACAACTCCTTCGGTGGAAGGGTCTGGCTTTTCCCCTTGTGGAAAAGGAGAAGGGGCATTATTTAACAATATCAATTCTTCCATTTTCAATTGGGTAAAATCTAAGATGACGTCAGCTCTTTCGGCAGGTGCTAAAGTTAACTCGTGTACAAGCACTGGTGAAGGTAGTAACCCTTGGTCTGTACCGATTTGAATAAACGGTAAGCCATTGGACAAAGAAAGGCGATAAAAGCGAGCGTTTGCCCCATTTAATAGACGTAATCTATACTTTCGAGGTTCAACTTCGAAATAGGGCCAAACTTTCCCATTTACGAGGTTCATATTACCGAAAAAGTCTGGAATTACAGACGGGTTTACTGTCTCGATAGGAGGAGTTGGCTGAGAAGGATAATACAATGAGCCGTCTTCGTTTACACTTCGATCTTGGAGTAATAATGGTACGTCATATTCTCCTTTAGGAAGAGGGAGGGAATATTCCGTTACATCATGAATGAGATAAAAGCCTGCTAGACCTGCGTATATGTTTAATCGCGTAATCCCCATAGCATGGTCATGATACCAAAGGGTCGATGCTTGTTGAATATTTGGATATTCATATACTTTTTGGCGAAAATAAGGGCCAACTTCATTGAAATGGTGAGTAAACCAGGCTTCTGGATATCCATCGCTTTCCTCTTTTGTGACTCCTCCATGAAGATGAACGACTGTTCGAACTTCTGGTTGAGATGGTTCTGCTCCATGAACCGTTTTGTCAATCGGAAGAAAATGTTTTGTTGGAAGATCGTTTCTCCATAGTACGTGAATCGGCTGATGCTGCCAAACGTGAATAGTTGGACCAGGGAATCGTCCCCCGTAGCCCCAAATTTTCGTTTCCGGTAAATCACGATGAAGTTTTTGGAACTTTTCTTTCATTGAAATAGTGTAAAAGGGAATTCCGTTTTGTGTACCAAGAGGTTTGGCAATTGGAATACGAGGTAACGGGTCAACAAATTTCGTTAATAGACCACTATCAAGCATTAAGAACTCCCCCATAAACAACAGATTTTTATCAGTTTATAAGTAGAGGCTTGGGATTATGACTTATAAAATCTTGTAATACAAAGGTAGGGAAATAAATTGTCAATAGAATTTATATTCCAATTATTAAAGAATTGTGACGTTCGACGGAGTTGGCTTAATCGGTTTGACGGTTCAATGTTTGTTCGTATACAAGGCGAACTTGAAATTCGAGTAAATGGTGATTGCTACTTTTACGAACCATCCATTGCTTTGGTGGAACTTGCTTATCAACTCAAAAGGTGGAATAAAGAAGATGGTTTTCAATACGATTCAATTGAACTTCATGACGGACCGATAATGTCGTTCACGAAAATTGGTGACAACCGTTGGGAAATTTCTTCTATTTGGAGTGAAGGTACCGTGTTGGTTGATTCTAATGAGCTATTTCATGCAGTGGATGTCTTTTTATCAGCCTTAGATCGAGAATTATATCATAAATACTGTTTCCGCATTAATTTTGTGCGATAAAGCGGGAATAACAAAGATTGCATGATGAAGTCAAAGGTGTGCAAGAGAGATAAAAAATAGAAGATACGCTATCTTTACACATCAAATTGATAATGTTAATATTTAGAAAATGTTAAATGCGATGAAGGGAAGAGTAAATCAATCCATTCTTTTTTAGAGAGCTCCTGATGGTGGGAATGGGGTAAGGAAGATTGATTGAAGCAAGGCTTGGAGCAACACTTCGGATCGGTTAACGTGATGTTGTGGCGGTACACTCCCGTTACAGAGTGAGGGTAGCTTTTTACCTATTGAGGTTCATATGGTGACGTATGAGCAAATTGGGGTGGCACCGTGATTGGAACTCACCCCCAAGATGTTTTCTTGGGGGTGAGTTTTTTTATTGTTACAGAAAGTTTACGTTCAATAAAGTGTTTTCTTTACAGTTTTTTTGGTGTCTAGCTCCAAGCGCCATCAGCTCGGGTCGCTTCGGCCCAGCTGTGGCGACGGAAGCCTCCTCGCAGGTCCTCCAGCGCCCTTCGCCTAAGGACTTGCGCTTTGCGCTTTTCTTATTGGAGCTTAATTCATGATGAAAGAGAAGGGAGAGTATATAATGAGGGGATGGCACTCAATCATTTTGTTAGTATCCATTGGTATTTCGAACATAGGAGACTGGGTTTATTTAATATCTTTGAATCTCATCGTGTTAAATGAAACGGATTCGCCGTTTGCGGTGGCAGTCCTATATATGTTAAAGCCATTTGCAGCGCTTATTACGAACAGCTGGGCAGGTAGTGTTATAGATCGAATGAATAAACGGCGCTTAATGATAGGTATTGATTTTTTACGAGCCTTTTTGTTATTTATAATTCCAATTCTTCCATCCATATTTTCGATGTATGCAATTGTATTCATAATAAATATTGCAAGTTCTACCTTTCGCCCTGCATCCATGTCATACTTTAGTTTATTTGTTCAACATAAAAATCGAACTCGTTTCAATGCATGGCGGAGTTTTGTAGAATCTGGAGGTTTTGTTATAGGTCCAGCGATTGCCGGAATGTTTTTTATAGTCGGGAATGAAATGACTGCGATAACGTTTAACGGCTTTATGTTATTGATTTCTGCAATTCTGTTGCTTTTTCTTCCTGATGTCGATCAACATATTCTATCTTCAGGTGAAGGAAACAAACTTACCTTGAAAACCGTTCAAAGTGATTGGCGCCTCGTCTTTCGTTTTAGCAAAAGTCATTCTTATATCATAATAACGTATGTCTTATTTTCGAGCCTACTGGTGATGGCTACCGCTATTGATTCATTGGAAGCGGCATTTGCCAAACAAGTTGTTGAATTAACCGATAGTCAGTATGCATTGCTCGTTAGCATAGCTGGCGGAGGATACGCTTTTGGATCCATTATCGTTGCATTATGTGGGAAAAAAGTGACTGGAGTTAGCTTGTTAGGGAAAGGTTCTGTTTTTGTTTCTATAGGGTATTTAATTTATGCTTTTTCTACAACGTTTGCGCAAGCGGCAACAGGGTTTGTTATTCTGTCATTATCACTTGCTCTAGCAAATACTGGCTTTTATTCCTTTTATCAAACGAACATCCCGCAAAATATTGTAGGCCGCATCGTAAGTATGTACGAAGTAGTTGGAGCCTTTTCTATTATTTGTATCACCTTTTTCGTTGGTATTGCAGCTCAACTGTTACCGTTACAAGTTGTAGTGATTGCTTCTTCATGTATCTTGTTAGTCCTTACAATTCATTTAATGCTTCATGTTGAACGAAATAAAAAGCAGTTAATGAAGAATTTTGAGCAATCGAAAGAGGAGCTGTCACTTTATTTATCGTGACAGCATTTAAACTTATAATTTTCTGTCGGCTTTAGATGTCTTCGGTTTTGGACGACTTCGAGTTGTTGGGTTCGTTTCATTCGCATGTTCGACGGCTTGTTCTAATTTTTTCTTCAAGCGATTACCTCCTTTAAAAACATTCGAACATATTTTATGGAATTTAAACGAAAAATACTCCTATCGGCGATGGGAAAAAGGAGGGAGCATAATTGAAGAAGGACCTTGATGATTTTGAAAACGAACTAAAAACGGCTAGTATTGTAGGGGCGAAAGAAGATCTTATTCATGTATCACCAGAAGATCACGGGTATGATTTACGTCTTTCCGAGCCAGCCTATATTGGGGAAAAGCAACAGAAGGATTAAAGCATTATATAACCGTCATAATTCCATTGGGGAGAAAATACTCTCCCCAAATCTTTGTAAAGGATTAAACTCCGTCACATGAACACGAAGGCATTCCTGGTACAGAACCACTAGAAGGAGCTAGCCGTTTTTGTTTGCATTGTTCTTCTAATGCAGACATCAACATTTGCTCTATTGCTTTTATTTTTGGGGTTTGATATTTGAGACTCGCTAAGTTTCGTTCCTCCAGCGGGTCTTCTGTTAAATTGTATAGCTCAAATTCATCTGGAACTGGGGAAGTTTTAATATTTGTTATACATAATGAACAAGATTTATCATCTGACAAATCTTTTACGCAAGCTTCATCAACTACTTTATCTTCACATCCTGGATTACTCCAAAACTGTGGGTTATCAAAATAGCGGGTGAATTTCCACGTTTGTAATGTGTCATTTTTCCCTGTTGGCAATTTCGTTAATATCGCTTCCGTATGGTTTGGTTGTATGACAGATTCGTAAGGTTTCCCAGACACTGTGTATTGATTTAAACCTCTTGTGAAATCGTCGTCGCTCATAAAGTATAGTGGCTCGTTTGCACGGAAAAACTGATTTTTCCCCCTTAATAAAGGAGATAAATCTCTTCCTACCAAAGGATGCACTTCATTGTGATTTGCTTTTAACTTCTCTTGAATACCGTTCGCATCAATGTTGGCAAGTCCTAATAAGGTTGGAAGAATATCAACGTGTGAGGTCAGCATGTCTGTGCTTTCATAGGAAGAAAAAAGTTTTTTGCTATGGAATATACAAGGAACATGAATTGATTCTTCGTACGTGTTATACCATTTTTGAAATAACCCGCCATGTGCCCCTAACAATTCCCCATGGTCGGATAAAAAGACAATAATGGTATCATCGTAAAAAGAGGAGTGTTTCAGCGCTTTTATAACTTTTTGCATTTGTTCATCTACCTCTTTTTGAAGCGAATAGTAAAGCCTTCGGTAATGTTCGGTGTCAACGAGTGGCTGAAGGGCTTCCTGATAAACATGCTTATAACTTTTTTGAGCTGAAGGTTTAGTCTCAAGCGATTCATGTGCCGTAGGAGCTGGTGGAATAGAAGGAACGGATGGATCAACTGTAAAATTATATAATGGACTGATTTCTGAAAATGCCCCAAATAATGCGATGTCATGTGGATTGACAAAGGAACACATAATAAACCATGGGGAAGAATCTTTCGTTTTGTCTTTCTTTTCTAAAGTTTGAATGAGTTCAATCGTTTCTGCTGCATAAATTTCATCACGTCCACTTAGACCGATTGAAGCGGAAGAGCCTGAATTCCGTGGTGCTGAGCCATGAGGTTCTGGACCCACCCATCCGGAAAATCCATACGAATCTAAGCGGTTTGCATTTAAATAAACATCCACCTTTTCTTTGTCAGGTACTCCTGTCGCTGTATAGCTTGTATAGGCATCTTTCGTACCAGGAATCAGAATGTCTTCATCGGATGCATGCCATTTTCCTTTCCAATACGTTTCATATCCTGCTTCTCTAAAATAATCGCCCATAGTTGGAACGGTATTAGGATCTAACCAAAACATATCAGGGTCAAACGGTCCTTTCGCAGCACCAGACGTTTGTGTAACGCCATGAAGGGAAGGGTATTGTCCTGTATATAAGGTTGCTCTACTAGGTGAACAAGCCGTACTGCCAGCATAATGATTTTTCAATTCGAACCCGTTCTTTTTTAACCACTCCTGAGCCTTCAAGTTTTCTCTTCGCCATTTTTTCACATCTTCTGATTCATAAACAGAAGGGTATCTTTCTTGATCAACCATTAAAATTAATATGTTTGGCCGCTTTTTCATTTTGTCTTTTTCTTTATCTTTATTTTCATGCTCTTTCATGAAGTTCATCTCCCATCGAAAAAATGCTTCGTACCATTTTTATGAAGGAAATAGAAAATAAATGATAAGTTGCTTTTTTGTATCGTGAAAAAACTTTACATAATAAAATTATGGTTAATTTAATGATTAGTATTTGAATAATAAAGATCAAAGAAAAAGAAAGGAATTTGAGTTTTAAGAGAGAATTACTTCGGTTGTTCACATTATTTGAACGTTTTTTAATTTTAAAAAAGGGAGAAATTATTATATGAGTGCAAAGGATATAGAAAAGTTAAGCTCAATTTTACTAAAGTCTTGGTCCGAAAAATCAAGTACAAAATGGACAATTGATAACCCATATCGAGGGCAGTGTGGAGTAACTTCGCTAGTAGTACAGGATCTATTAGGAGGGAGAATCTTAAAAACCAAATTATCAGAAGGATGGCATTTCTATAACGAAATAAACGGAACCCGTTATGATTTTACATCATGTCAATTTACTTCAAAAATCAATTATCTAGATTTATCGGCAACAAGGGAGGAAGCCTTTGAAGATACAAATGAGGAGCAATATTTATACTTGAAAGGAACTGTAACGAAATTGTGGGATTTGAAGTAGTTTTATTGAAATAAAGTCTTTTTGAACTTAATATCCATACAATTATCGATGAAGAAAGGTCTTTAATCAATTTTTCTGTTTTAAACCATTCAAAAGTTAAAAATTTCGATTCGCAAAGTAGTTGACATCAGTTATAATAGGATTTGCGCAATTTTTCATTAGTATTTTTGGAGAGAAAGTGAGTGTTTTGTATGATGAAACAATTATTATCGGTTCGTACGATTGTTGCGATCGGAATTGGGGCCGCAGTCTTTGTAATTTTAGGTAGATTCTCATCGATTCCGACTGGTATACCTAATACAAATATTGAAGTCACGTATGCATTTTTAGCACTTATGGCCGTAATCTTTGGGCCGCTTGCTGGTGGCTTCATTGGATTGATTGGCCATGCGTTGAAAGATCTTATTTTTTATGGTTCAATATGGTGGAGCTGGGTTATTGTTAGTATGTTAGTTGGATTTTTATTCGGTCTCGTTTCGAAAAAGATCGACATCGAGTCTGGAGAGTTTACAAAGAAAAAAATTGCTAGTTTTAATGTTGTACAAGTAGTTGCTCAAGCTTTCGGTTGGTTCGTTGTAGCACCGACACTAGACATCTGGATTTATGCTGAGCCAGCTAATAAAGTGTTCATCCAAGGGATGAGCGTTGGATTATCCAATATTGTCGTTGTCGGTATTTTAGGAACAATTCTTCTATCTTTATATGCTCGTACTCGTACGAAAAAAGGCAGCTTAGATATGGAGTAATGACTCTCCCACAACATACGTTACAACAACCGAGATAGCATCACGATTTGTAGGAGAATAAGAATGAAAAATGCAGTAATTGAATTTGAACATTTTAGTTTTCAATACCATAGTCAAAAGAAACCGACATTAAAGAATATAAACTTAAAAATTTTTGAAGGCGAAAAAGTATTGATTGTAGGTCCTTCAGGTTCAGGAAAAAGCACCATTGGTCATTGTATCAATGGGCTTATTCCGTTTTCTCATAAAGGTGAAATCAACGGAAGTTTACGCATTATGGGGAAGGAAACACGTGAGTTAGATTTATTTACGATATCGAAAAAAGTGGGCACCGTGTTGCAAGATCCCGATGGACAATTTATTGGGCTTTCTGTTGGGGAGGATATTGCCTTCGCACTTGAAAATGATTGCGTGCCAAATAAGGAAATGAGCGACACAGTGAAAGAAGTTGCCAAAATGGTGGAAATGGATGACTTCTTAAATGCATCGGTTCAACAGTTATCAGGAGGACAAAAGCAACGCGTAGCGATGGCAGGCGTGATGGTTGACGATGTTGATATTCTCCTTTTTGATGAGCCGTTAGCGAGCTTAGATCCTGCGACAGGTAAACATGCGATCCACTTAATCGATAAAATTCAAAAAGAAACCAATACAACCGTGGTGATTATAGAACATCGTTTAGAGGACGTCTTATATCGTCATGTTGACCGCATTATCGTTATTGATAAGGGGGAAGTGGTTGCTGATTTGGACCCGAATGAATTGTTGTCCACGGCTATTTTGGAAAGCGTGAATATTCGAGAACCCCTTTACACGAAAGCTGTTAAATATGCGGGTGGAAACATTACGAAAGAATCCGAGCCGGCTAACTTTTCAAGATTCCAAGTTGACCGATTTCGCGAATCATTAAAAAAATGGTTTCAAGAAACGCCGGAAAAAGAAGTAATCGAAAAAAATGAACCTTTATTAGAAGTTCAAAACGTATCTTTTGGATACACGCCGAAGAAACAAACCATCCATAACGTTTCCTTTACTATACATAAAGGGGAAATGGTTAGTATCGTAGGGAAGAACGGAGCAGGAAAGTCGACCATATCCAAACTCATTTGTGGGTTTGAAAAACCTTCCTCTGGTCATATTTATTATGACGGGAACGAGATAACGAATGAAACGATTAAAGACCGATCTATGAAAATTGGAATGGTTTTACAAAATCCGAACCACATGATTTCAAAACATATGATTTTCGATGAAGTTGCGCTCGGCTTAGTGGCCCGAGGTTTACCACAAGATGAAATCAAGGACCGCGTAGAAGAGGCGTTGAAAGTTTGTGGTTTATATCCATTTCGAAATTGGCCAATTTCCGCGTTAAGCTATGGGCAAAAGAAACGAGTGACAATCGCGTCGATTTTAGCTTTACAACCTGAAGTCATCATTTTAGATGAACCGACAGCGGGGCAAGATTTTTATCATTACACGGAAATTATGGAATTCTTAGTGGAGTTAAATAAAAAAGGCTATACCATTATCATGATTACCCATGATATGCACTTAATGCTTGAGTATACAGACCGCGTCATTGTGATTACTGACGGAAAGAAATTAGCGGACGATATAAATGTTCGTGTTCTAGCAAATCCTGACGTGTTAAAGCAAGCGAATTTAAAGGAAACATCGCTCTATACGTTAGCAGAAAAAACCGGCATCTCTGATCCTGTTCAATTTGTGGAACGATTTATCGCATTTGATCGGGAGGTGAGAGCAAATGGCTAATGAGATGTTAGCGTATATTGATCGCCGCTCACCCATTCATCAATTAACAGGAGCGACGAAATTAATTTGTTTTTTATTGTGGTCTTCCATAGCAATGCTTACGTATGATACTCGCATCTTATTGCTATTATTTGTTGCAAGCATTGTTATTTTTTACGTATCTAAAATCAAATTAAAAGATATTGCTTTCGTATTATTGTTCATTTTAATTTTTTTAGTGATTAACAATCTTGCTATCTATTTATTTTCACCTCAAGAAGGGGTAAAAATATATGGGACGAGCCATGTGTTACTTGATATGTATGGACGGTATAACTTTACGGCAGAGCAATTGTTTTACCAATTAAATATTACTTTAAAATATTTAACGGTCATTCCAGCTGCGTTGTTGTTTATCGTAACGACTCACCCGAGCGAGTTCGCATCGTCATTGAATCGTTTAGGTGTAAGTTATCGAATTGCTTACGCTGTCTCGTTAGCATTACGATATATACCAGATGTGCAACGAGATTTCCGTAATATTGCGAAGGCACAACAAGCACGTGGGTTAGATATGTCAAAAAACGAGAAGCTGTTGAAACGAATTAAAAATGCTTCTGCGATTTTAGCACCGCTCATTCTATCAAGTCTCGAAAAAATTGATACAATTAGTAGTGCGATGGAGTTGCGAGGTTTTGGGAAAAAGAAAAAACGAACGTGGTACAATGCACGTTCGTTCGAAAAGAAAGATTACTTAGCCATCTCTATACTCGTTGTTTTCTTTATTATTAGTTTATGGGTAACGTTTCAAGATGGAAGTCGCTTTTATAATCCGTTTTCTTCTTAAAAGACTCTTTTTTAAAGGGTCTTTTTCTTTTATTGCTCATTATGGACGACGAATCGACTGCGCATCTTTTTAGCTGCTTTTACCATTACTTTTAGTGCTTCAATCGTTTCGTCAATCCCTCTAGTTTTTAATCCGCAATCTGGATTAACCCAAATGAGCTCTTTTGGAAGGACATGAACCGCCCGTTCAATACTTTGAGTCATCTCATTGATTTTAGGGACTCGTGGACTATGAATATCGTAAACACCTAAGCCAATTTCATTTTCATACGTACATTGCTCAAACGAGGTGATGAGTTCTCCATGACTTCGAGACGATTCAATCGATATGACATCGGCATCGAGGTTTTGAATAGCTTCGATGATATCCTCGAAATTTGAATAGCACATATGGGTATGAATTTGCGTGTCATTTTCAACTGAAGTAGTGGCTATTTTGAATGCATAGACGGCTGCGTTTAGATACGATTCCCAATCTTCTTTTTTTAAAGGTAATCCTTCACGTAAGGCAGGTTCGTCTACTTGTATCATACGTATTCCATTTTGTTCTAACGTTTTCACTTCCTTTTGAAGGGCTAGTGCAATTTGATTTGCTACAGAATGTCGTGGGAGATCATGGCGTACGAAAGACCAATTTAAAATCGTAATAGGTCCAGTGAGCATTCCTTTGACTGGTTTATTGGTTAAGGATTGAGCATAGGTGGTTTCTTTCACCGTCATCGGTGTTTGGAAATAAACGTCACCATAAATGATAGGCGGTTTTACACAACGAGATCCGTAAGATTGTACCCAACCTGCTTTTGTCACTTCAAAGCCACCAAGTTTTTCTCCGAAGAACTCAACCATATCTGTGCGCTCAAATTCCCCATGTACGAAAACATCTAAACCAATTTCTTCTTGAATTTTGATCCAGTCGTTAATTTTGTTTTTAATAAATTGACTATAATCTTCTTGTGAGATTTCACCTTTTCGCCACTTTGCCCGTTGCAATCTGACATCGCTTGTTTGCGGGAAGCTACCGATTGTCGTAGTTGGAAAAAGAGGCAGTTGGAAAGTTTGTTGTTGAACATTTTGCCGCTCACGAAAAGGTGCTTTCCGTTCAACTGAAATGGATTCGATGTAGGCCATTTCTTGACTCACGTTCGTATTTTGACGAGCAGAAGATTCATTAAACAATTTTAGGATTTTCTTATTTTTAGAGATTTCTTTTTTAATGACCTCTTTTCCAAATTGTATCCCTTTCGTTAGCAGAACAAGTTCCTGTAATTTTTCATCTGCAAAAGATAAAGCTTCTTTTAATGAATCGTTCATAAAAGTCTCACTCTTTACTGTAACAGGGACATGAAGTAAGCTACATGATGGTTGAACGATCAGGTTTTCGTTTGATATATGAGAGGTTAATTCATCAAGTAAGTTCACGGTTTGCTCTAAGTCCATTCGCCAAATATTTCGACCATCAATAACACCAGCTGCTAGAATCTTTTCTGGAGGAAAACCGTATTTTTGAATAGCTTTTAAATTTTCCCCTTGGTCGTTAACAAAATCTAACCCAATCGCTTGAACAGGTAGGGATACGACGGATTGATAGTGCTCTACTCGTTCAAAATACGTTTGGAGTAGAAGGTTTAAATTCGGTGCACTTTGATGAAATTCCTCGTATACATCATGAAATAGAGCTATTTCATCTTCCGTTATATCGGTCACTAAAACCGGTTCATCCAATTGAACCCATTGAACGCCGGCTGCTTCTAATTCGGATAAAATTTGAGCATATAACGGAACAAATTGCTTAACAATTGAATTGAAATCTCTATATTCATATCCTTTTGATAATTTAACAAATGAAATCGGTCCTAATAAGACGGGTTTCCCATCTATTTGTAAGTGATTTTGCACCTGCTTATATAACCGAAGAGGGCGGTTTTCTACTAAAGTCGGGATTACATCATTCAATTCAGGTACAATATAGTGATAATTTGTGTTAAACCACTTCGTCATTTCACATGCTACTGCGTCTTTTGAACCACGTGCCATTTGAAAATACGTATCGAGCGTCTGTTGTTCATGAGATGAATGAAACCGCTTTGGCACTAGGCCGAACATAAAAGCGGTATCTAGGACGTGGTCATAAAAGGTAAAATCACCAATAGGTACTAGATCGATGCCTGCGTCTTTTTGTTTTTTCACATGTTGTAGATGAAGTTCGTCCATTTTAGATAAAAACGTTTCTTGATCAAGCTCCCCTCGCCAATAACTTTCAAGAAACGCTTTCCATTCGCGATTTTCTCCAATTCTTGGATAACCTACATTTGAACTAAGAACATTCATTCGTCACATCTCCTTTTTGTATTTTATCTCAACAAAAAACTCCTCCCCACGTAGGGAAGGAGTTAAAAGGCATCACTAACTAGAGTTGAGATTAACGTTTCTCAACATATTTTCCTCACTCCTCTCTATATCCGCGTAGAGCATAAGTGCATACAGCAGGCAGGTCTCCTGACTTAGGATCAATGCTTCTTATCCCTTCCCATCTCCTAAAGAAACAGTGGCTTTTGATAAGTCGCTCCCCATCACAGTGGCGGGACCGTGTCGGAATTTCACCGAGCTTCCCTTTTAAACTTTGTACAGAATTCACACAAAGCACCTGTTGCATTTCTATTTTGTTTTCTGATTTTGTACGTAATGTTGGTTATCAGTCTTATAAAAAAACCTCTCTTATAAAAGAGAGGGGCGCTTGAAAGTCCTCTCTTATTTGTCAAAGCGCTTGCTTTGCAGGATTTAGCACCTTTTCAATCGAAAGACTGAATGGTTGCCGGGCTTCACAGGGCCAGTCCCTCCACCGCTCGTAATAAGAGTTTTAAAGTAAATTTTTTGAATTTAATAGACATCTTAGCATGTTCCCAAAAGAGTGTCAAAAGGATTTTTAAAAATATTAAAAATTGTGGATAAAAATGTAAAATTGTTCTATCGTAAATAAAGTTTTTTCCAAATAATATAATTATGTCTCCAAAGTACGTATGAGGAGGAAACGATAAATTTAAAATTACTTTTTGAAGAAATACATTCACTTCAGTATGTTGTCACATGACCTGAAGTATCCGTATTTAGAGCGCAGATGAATCGCAAACAGGTGGCAGTTAAAATTCATAAGCAGGAATATTCTTTCATCGAGAGA
Organism: Bacillus kexueae; assembly: GCF_022809095.1. Lineage (GTDB taxonomy): Bacteria > Bacillota > Bacilli > Bacillales > Aeribacillaceae > Bacillus_BZ > Bacillus_BZ kexueae. The sequence continues at coordinate 108,919 of NZ_JALAZE010000008.1, read as the reverse complement.
TAAAAAGCTTGAAGCTTCTTTAGTCAAAAGGTGTAAGGGTACCAAAAGTTTTATATGAAGCGATGGTTGATGAAGGATTTGTCATAATTGAAGAATGGATGAACGCTAAACCGGTAGAACCTTTATTTTTAAGCTTTCAAAATCAAAAACAATCGTTTCTCATGAAGAAAATCGGTGAATTGTTAGCGGAACTTCAGTTTTCATTAACGAACTATGACTTGAAAGAAACTGATTTTTGACACAGACATTATGTGTATATTAGGGCTATTGAAGAATTTTCTTGGAAAAGTAGTCTTGACAGTAAAGTGAAAAAATGGATTGGTAGGATTCTGATGAAGATGTTCAAAGAAATATAGAACGGAATATCTTAACCGTAAAAAAGAAGATTAAAATGCTGGAAGAACCTCCGTTTATCAGGAAATAGTATGTAATTTATAACACGTTTAAAGAAAAAGAGTGTAAAGGTAAGAGAAATCTATAGTTGGGGAAGTCCGCTATAAATAGGAGCGCCATTTCGCTGGAACGCTATCTCAAGAGGAAAAAGAAGCTGTAAATTTGGATCAATTTTTATGGCATATCTTTAGTTATGAAAAGGTTATATGCTTTGAACGAGACAGGGCTCGGTAAGCATTCAATCAGCAAGATAAAAGTGAATGTGTAGTATTTTTTGTTCTAATGAAGCTTTCTTCTTTGAAAACGTCTCAGAAATTCAGGCAGCTGATTTCTAATGGACAGACAGTTTTTATCAAAACGAAAAGGATGTTCATTGGACGTATGTGCTAACGCATGAGCAATATTGTGGACTTTACTTTTTTTGAAAAGTGAATATGACAGACTGAGTAGATTTGACTACTCAGTTTGTCTGTTTTGATAAAAGATGTGATTCATATTGTTCAAACCGATTAAGCAATTTGGAGGGGTCTTCTTCTATAATCGCCAGCCCTCTATATTGTTCGTGTAAAAATTGTTCTTTTTCCATATGGCTGAAAAAGTGAATAAGTGGGTCATAGTAATGGTTCATATTAAAAAGTCCGCATGGCTTATGATGCTTGCCTAGCTGAGCTAAGGTAAAGATTTCAAAAAATTCTTCGAGTGTTCCAGGGCCACCAGGTAAAGCGATAAACCCATCAGCAAGTTCTGCCATTTTTGCTTTACGTTCATGCATGGTTTCGACGATGATCAGTTCTGATAAATGAGGGTGAGCAATTTCTTTTTCGACTAAGAAAGTAGGCATGACACCAATTACGTTGCCTCCTGCTTGAATGACCGAGTCGGCAATCGCACCCATTAATCCGACTTTTGCTCCTCCGTACACGAGAGTTATATTTCGATTTGCTAATTCTTTTCCTAGCGCAATTGCTCCGTTTACATACACTTCAGATGCACCGTTTTTCGAGCCGCAAAATATCGCTATTCGCTTCATGTATCCTTCCTCCAAAGCTGAATTTTCCGTTATGATTGTAGCATGAAATTGTGTGTCCGAATAGGAACATAGCCAGAAAATATGGTAAGATAAATTTGTATATAATTGGTAATGGCGGGGTGAAAAACCGTTCCCGAAGCTTTTTTTAATAAAAAGGGGGAGATAAATTGATTACTTGGATTGTATTAATATTAGGAGCTTTAGGGATGATTGCTTACGGATATTGGGGGTATCAAAGTCAAGGAAAAGACGATTAAAATGATGAAGAATGGAGAAAGAAAACAAAGCGGAACATCTATGAATATGTTTTCACTGATACTGGCTATCGGTTGTCCTTTTCTAGTATTTCTCGTCCCGCAAAATAATGTTCTGTCAAATTTAACAGGCCTACATCACCTTGAAGTCGTTCTATACTTAACAATTATTATTTTTTTTATGGGGATGTTTAGTTTTAAAGAGGCAACCAATTGGAAATCCATGACTAGAAGTGTTTTCACGATTGTGATTACATTCACCATGATTTTCTATCTATGTTTCGTATTGTTTATTGGTGAGATGATGGAACGGTAAAAAGGACAAGAAAAAAACGTCTTGTCCTTTTTTGCAATTATGTAGTCAATTTTTCCTTTGAATCTTTAAAGCGCATTTGATCGAGTTCTAGCCTCAATTTTTCTGTCTCCAGTAAATAGTTCTCATTTTTAAGGCGCTCCAACTCTAGTTGGTCTTTTAACATCTCTTTTTGAATCTTCGTTTGCTTTTGGAAATGGTCCGTTAAGATGGCAACTAATGGGATGGAAAATATCATAACAACTGAAACCAGTCCGACCATTTTATCCTCCTCATCATTTTTTCTAAATTATACCGAAAAATGAGAGTAGAAAGAAGTGAGATGCTAGAAGGAAATGGGAGGATTTTGTCGAAATTCTGTTAATTGCTCATGAAAAAGAGGATATTAGATTAGGAATTAGGAAAATGGAATGTTATTAAAGAATCTCCCTTCATGTCAGAAAGAACGTTATTGTTTTAAAAAAGGAGCCATGATAAAGGTTGCGAAAAACGACATCATTAGTTTCTCATATGGCAATAAGTTCATCTTATAACTGACTATAAAGTGAAGTCACATCCTGTTTAGACTTTTATAAAGGCTAGGAATAAGGAGAGATACCTGTATGGTTGTAATAAAAAAAGCATATGGTTACATAACGAATGAGATAGATGGCATAAAAAAAGTGCTAGTTTTTGAACATCCTTTAGCAGGTGTGCAAATTCCAAAAGGGACAGTGGAGCATGATGAAGAACCCGCTCAAGCGGTTACTCGTGAAATGGAAGAAGAAACGGGGCTCACACAATTTGAATTAAAGAGACTCATCGGAAAGGATCTCTGGAAAAGCGATAATAATGAGATTCACGAACGCTACTTTTACGAATTGATTTCATTAGAAAAGGTAGAATCTGAATGGTTTTTTCAACCTCAAGGTGGAGGTGAAGAAGAAGGCTTAATCTTTCGCTTTTTTTGGGTGAGTGAGGAAGATCAAATAGAAATCGCAAGAGGCCATGATGACTACTTTTTTGCCATTTTTTAAAAGGAGGAAATGATGTGCATGTGAGTTGGATATCCGAGATTTTTCGCCGATTTGCGGTAACTGAATGTAAAGATTCTAGTCCTCTATATGAATCTTTGTCACTAAACATATCAAAGGATGATGATTTACTAAGGTTATGTTGCTATGCGGCTAAAGGACAGCCAATTCCGAATTTATTATACGCTTCGGTCCATTATTTATTATTAAAAGGTGGAGTGCATCCCCTCCGAGAATACTACCCAAGCCTTTTCAAGGAACCAAAACAAAGAATTCCCATATTAAATGGATTTAAAAGTCATTTCGCAATATTGATAGAACCATTCTGTATCTTGTTTGATAAGTTGAGTATGCAATGCAAAAGGGTTGAAAATTGACTCTAATAAAATGTTAAAAAGTAAAGAATCCAATCCTACTAAAAGACATCTTCGTTATGGCAAGGAGGTTAGTGATGTTTTATGGATCAAATTAGTAAACATGTGAGAAATAGTATGATTCTATTTTTACTTTCCTTTTTATTCGTGTTTTCTAGTGCATTTTTCGACGGTAAACGAATTCATTCATACGATGAACTTGAGGAAAGCTTTCCGATGATGATTGGATTTCCAGTTCCATTTGTGGAGCTCGAGTGGTCAAAAATCGATCCCCCGCTACCCTATTTCTATAATATAAGGTGCTGTGGGATCGAATGGTACATGGAGAAGTTTTTGTTATCGGTATTATGTGTTTTTGTTACGTTCCTTCTTTTCTATGTATTAATTTATCAATTTAAAACTTGGAAAATAGATAAAACAAAATAAAAAATTTTCGTGTATTTGTTTCAGTAAAGTAACGAAAAGAAATTCCATGCTTTCTTACGTGAAAACATTATCAATATTCGATTTCGGTAACCCTTTCATGAATGACGGGGAATGGCTTTTTCTTGAAACAGTTTGATAAACGGTTCGTCATTAACATGGAATGGGGGGTAAACTACTATTATTGATTTATTTTTCTATTTAGTCGTTTTAGTTGGCTCATTCTTATTGCAATAATATGGTTATAGTTAGGAGAAGCTCCGAAATAAGAATTTTATCAGTTTCTCGGGTTTACGTTAATGATAACGTTCTTGTCTGTAAGTTAATACACTTTCATGTAGGCTTAGCTATTGAAGTTAGCCTTACTAATGGTTTTCGTAGTAATTTTTCTCTTTTTTCCGATATCGGGCTGAACTCCGCATTAATGGGTTATATCAGTATTTGGTTGATTTATGCAAGATTTTCTACACTAGTGAAACTTTCATCGATAAAATCCATTCGTTTATTGGTAAAATATATGAAACTTTTAAACGGCTAAAAACGTAGATTCATGCTAGAAAGGAAGTGCATAATATGGGATTAGTTTGGATTGGAATTGGTATTGCCGCAGCAGGTTATTTCATCGGTGAAGGGCTAAATAATTTTCAAAACCCGGGGTATAGCTTGTTTTCTTCATTTGGAGAAGAAAGAGAAGAACTTTTGATTCCAGAAAAGGATCTACATGTTTACCTTGGAATTAAAAAGACCGACTCGAAGTCTTTCTTAGAAGAATATCCGGATATTCCTCACATAAAAATCAGCGGAAGTGTTTATGTATTTAAAGAAGGTTTAGATGAATGGGTGAAGAAGCAAGCCTTCAAACAATCATAAATAGAAAGCCGATCCACGATAAAAAAATTGTTAAAAGGAGGGATAGTATTGCTTATTCGAGAGATTACTAGTTCAGATGCTGAAGCCTTTCTCGAGCTAAACAGGCAGCTGGATATTGAAACAAGCTTTATGCTTTATGAACCAAATGAGCGCACAATGACAGTAGAGGAACAAAGGCAAATGATTTTAACCGTACAACAAAGTCAACGATCGGTCATTTTCGTTTGTGAAATCGACCGTCAATTAGTCGGGTTTGTTACTGCGATTGGAGGCAAACAAAATCGAAATCAGCATAAGGCTCATATTGTTGCTGGCGTGTGCCAATCTTTTTCTGGAAAGGGGATTGGAACGAAGCTATTTCAAACGCTTGAAGCATGGGCAAGAAAGAATGGGTTGAAGCGGTTAGAATTAACGGTAATGACCCATAATTACCGGGCAATTGGATTGTATGAAAAAATGGGTTTTGTCATTGAAGGAACTAAAAGATGCTCGCTAATTGTTGACGGAAGTTGTGTTGATGAATACATAATGGCTAAAATGTTGTAAAGAAGCTAAGAACTGACGGTGCAAAAAGTGTCGTCAGTTCTTTTTCTTTGACAAATTCTTTTGATTCATTATACACTTTGTTTAAATGTTTAAACGTTAAAAATCATAGTTTTGCGTGATACACGAAAGGAGACAGCACGAATGGATCAAAAAACAGTTCTCGTAACAGGGGGGACTGGTTACTTAGCTTCTTGGATTGTCAAAAATCTATTAGATGATGGTCATCAAGTCCGCATTACCGTTCGCAATAAACAGCAAGTAGAAAAATATGCGCATTTAACAAACCTTGCTCAGCAATCACCTGGAGAACTTTCTATTTACGAGGCAGACCTTTTAAAGGAAGGCAGTTTTGATGAGGCCGTCAAAGGTTGCGAATATGTTTTTCACACGGCATCCCCATTTTTTATCAGCAACATTTCAAATGCTTATGAAGACCTTGTAAAGCCAGCACTTGATGGGACCCGAAATGTCTTAGGGGCTGTAAATAAAGCTGGCACGGTCAAGAGGGTTGTTCTTACGAGTAGCGTCGTTGCGATGTACGGAGACAACATAGATCTAAAAGGTAAAGCTCCTCTTGACGAAACCTTTTGGAATGAAACGAGTTCCGAGCATCATCAACCGTACAGTTACTCCAAAACGATTGCTGAAAAAGAGGCATGGAAGATCGCTAATGAACAAGAAAAATGGGATTTAGTAACGATTAATCCAACATTTCTACTAGGACCTTCCTTAACAAAGCGAAATGATTCAACAAGCATATCCACTTTAATCGATATTCTGACAGGTAAATACAAAACGGGTGTTCCTGATTTAGAAATGGGATATGTCGATGTCCGTGATGTAGCGGAAGCTCATATGAAGGCTGCTTTTAAAGAAGAGGCTACAGGTCGTTACATACTATCTAGTGGTGTAACAACTTTTCTAACGATGGCTAAAACACTGGACGAAGCTTTTCCAAACCAGTATGCCTTACCGAAACGAATTGTCCCTAAACCATTGATTTGGTTGCTAGCTCCGATGATTGGCTTAACACGAAAGTATGTAGTGAAAAATGTGTCTTACCCGCTACAAGTGAAAAATGATAAAAGTAGGCAGGAACTCAGTATTACATATCGTTCATTATACGAAACGTTAGTCGACCAACGTAATCAGCTCTTGAAAGATGGACTTATAAAATAGTAATACAAAAGAAACTCAGGGAGGGCTCTCTGAGTTTTTTTATTCGATCCATCCTCATCATGTCTGTGAATTCACTCAACATATATTTTTCGGACAAACCATATGTTGATAAGGGATGGGGGGATTAGATGATTAAGGAATTCAAACAATTTATAGCACGTGGGAATATTTTTGACTTGGCGATTGCAGTGATGATGGGAGCGGCGTTCGGAAAAATTGTGGAGTCACTTGTCTCAGATTTGATGATGCCAGTAATTGGTGTAGTGATCGGCGGCGTGAACTTTGAAAGCTTACATATCGCCATTGGAGAAGAAGTGATTCGTTACGGGAAGTTTTTGCAAACGCTCGTTGATTTTTTGTTTATATCTTTTAGCATTTTTATGATGATTAAAATGATTAATCGCTTAAAAGGGGAGAAACAATCGTATGAAGTGAAAAAAACAACAAATCTCGAAATCTTACAAGAGATTCGAGATTTGTTGAGAAGTCAATCTATTCAAGAAAAAGGTGAGACGAACCAAATGAAGGTGACGATTTCGACCAAAAAAGATGACAAATCTTAACTATGCATGCTGTAAATAGTCAATAGTTGCTGTTATTAAAATTTTAGCCGCTATAATCATTGCGCGTTCATCGATATTAAACTTCGGATGGTGATGTGGATAAGATGCACCGACCTCTTCATTTCCTGCACCTGTAAAGAAGAATGTTCCTGGTACGTTTTGTAAGTAGTAGGCGAAATCTTCACCGCCCATAACGGGTTCCATTTCGTGAATGTTGTTTTCTTCCACCCATTTTTTAGCACTCTTGACTAAATGCGCGGTTTCTTCAGGGTGATTGACAAGCGCTGGATACCCTTTTTCATACTTCAATGAATACGTAGCATTTGCTCCTTCACAAACGGATTTCGTAATCTTCTCTATTTCTTCGATAATTTTCTCTTGTACCTCCGGTTGAAATGTACGAACAGTTCCGGTAATGGTTGCTGAGTCAGCTATAACATTAAAAGCGTTGCCAGCATGAAAAGTGGCAACCGTTAACACTGCTGGGTGAAGAGGGTTCAATCTTCGGCTAACAATTTGCTGAAGTTGTTGGACGAGCGAAGTCCCGACTGCTATCGAATCAATTGTTTCGTGGGGGGAAGCGCCATGGCCACCTTTTCCATGAATCGTAATCGTAAAACGGTCAGCAGCAGCCATTAACGCTCCGCTTCTATACCCGATTTCCCCCACAGGCATTGTTGCCCACAGGTGGGTTCCGAAGATAACATCTACCCCTTCTAAACATCCGTCTTCAATCATCGGTTTTGCCCCACCAGGCGTAATTTCCTCAGCAAACTGAAAGATTAAGACGACATTTCCTTGTAGCTCTTCTTTCCGTTCAGAGAGGTAAGCTGCAACCCCTAATAAAGTAGCGGTATGCGCATCATGACCGCATGCATGCATGACACCAGGAATCTTTGATTTATAATCAACCTCTTTCTCGTCTTGGATTGCAAGCGCATCGAAATCAGCCCGCAAAGCAACCGTTTTTCCTGGTTTCTTTCCTTTTATGTATCCGACAACTCCTCTGCCACCAACTCCTGTTTTCACATCAATGCCGTAACTAGTTAAGATTTCTGCAATTTTAGCAGGGGTTTTCTCTTCTTGAAACGAAAGTTCCGGATATTGATGAAAATGTCTCCGCCATTCAACCATTTGATCAAATTGTTCGTCAAGAAATGATTCAATCGTTTGGTCATTCTGTATCATAAGCAAACCTCCTTTTGTTTATTAGACCTATTATACTATGAATATTAAAAGAATTCTGTCTTAAAGTTGGTATTATACCCTTAATGTCTTTCATTCTAATCACCTTTGAGAATTTACTAGTGGAATCGTCCATTTTGTGAAATAATAGAATTGGGATTATTTGTTAAGTATCTCTTCGTGTTTGTAGGGGTTATATATTTACTAGCGATTTTTCTGTTAGTACATCTAGTAATCGATGTTCTTTTCATATATCGGAGAAAACGGCTCGCAAAAAAATTCATTATAGTTTACGAAAGGTGAGAGTGGAAAGAATGGAAATATTCATTATTGTGATATTGATAATCTATTTATTTGACTTTACAAAAATACGAAAACAAAACGAAACGATAATCGGTCAAAATGAGAAGATGATTTCTTTATTGGAGGACATAAAAAGGGAACATTGTAAAAAATGAGGTGGTTGAAAAAAATGGTTTCTTGCTATTATTCTTATGTTAACCTTATCGGCTTGTAGTAGTGAGGAATCATTGGAATGGGAAGTTACACCTGCATTTACTTATGAAGACTTACTTTTATACGGTGAGGAAGGAGCGTTTGGCATTCAAAAGGTAAACGGAACAGCAGACGAGCACCCTTTTCTTGTCAATCAAGGTAGGCATTACAAGCTATATTTTTTATCTCCCCAGTTTGAAGGTACCCATTATAAATTGATTGCAACTCATGAATCAGATGAGAAAAGTGTCCTATTATATGAATCGACCGTTTCGGGAATTGAAAGCGGTGGAAAATGGGGATTTGATAAGTCCGGCTATGGAAATTGGAAGTATGGGTTGATGGGGAACCTTTTGCAGCATTTATCATAGAAGCAAAAGACATAGTATAATTAACGTACAAAGGATAAAAGAAAATGAAAGCAAGAACAATCATGATCTTAGCCGTAATCATATGTAGTGGTTGGTTAATAGTTAAGGAAAACGGATATCAGCATAGTGAGCTCAGCTACCGATCACTTTCTGAAGATGAAATAGAATCATTTATGTCAGAACTTCATTTGAAGCCTGTAACTTTTGCGAATACGCAAAATAATCAATCAACCATCATTTTAATTAAGGGTGGTTACTATTTAGTTTCAAAGGCAGAAGAAAGTGAAGGGTTTACATATGTTTCGACCTTTGCCATGCCAGAGCAGGCTCCAATTGATTTTGGGAGAGTTAACGGGGACCATCCCTTTTTATACATTACATTTTTAGATGAAACCATTCGTCAACAAACAAATCGTATTACTGTGAAGGTTGATGGGGAAGAATATTGGTCCACATTCTTGCAGGATGAAAAAGGAATCATTGCTTTTCAAGATTTGAAAACTCCTTATGAAGTGGTTCTTTATGATGATATGGGTCAAATAACATATACTAGCGGTATTGTATATTAACTTTAAAGAGAGGGGGAAGTTGAAATGGATGTGTTCTCCATTGTGGCCGAAGATAAAATTAAACGGGCATACGAAGAAGGAGATTTTGAGCATCTTCCCGGGATGGGAAAAGCTCTTCCAAAAGACGAACTCTCCCATGTACCACAAGAGTTACGAATGGCGTATCGATTATTAAAAAATGCGGATATGATGTCGAATGAAGCGGAAATAAAAAAAGAACTTTTAACGATTGAAGATTTGTTAAAACATTGTGTAGATGAAAAAGAACGCTCTCAGTACATGAAAAAACTTTCTCAAAAGCAGATTGAGCTTGAAAACATCTTCAAAAAGCGAAAGCTATTCAATCAGCCAGCTTCAGCCTTTTATAAAGAGAAAGTGATCAAAAAGTTCACGTAACCTTACCCACTAAAATAGGTAAGGTTTTTATATATCTGAAGTTATGGAAGGGGCCAATTTATAAGAAAATTTTATCTTTTTAAAAAAATAGAAGGAAATGACCTCTTTGAAATCGTATTAGGTAAATGTACATAATAAGACAATTTTCGTCTTAACGAAACATCTGTTTGGGGGAATGGATATGAGTACAGAAAAGCTAGAAAGGAAGCGGTTATGGGAACCATCTGAGTCTTTACAAAAGGGGTATAACTTAAAAGAATTCATGAATTGGGTTCGTGAACAGCGAGGCCAACATTTTGAAACATATGATGAAATATGGAAGTGGTCAGTGACAGATATTGAAGGGTTTTGGTCCGCTTTATGGCATTTTTATCATGTTCAGTCACATACGCCGTATACTGATGTGCTAGTAGAAGAGAAAATGCCAGGTGCAAAATGGTTTACTGGTGCTACATTAAATTACACAGAGCATGTATTTCGAAATGCTCGAAGCGATCAACCAGCGATTATTTATGAATCTGAATTAAAAACCCGCGGTGAAGTTTCGTGGTCAAGTTTAGAGAAGCAAACCGCGGCTATTGCTCATTACTTGAAATCAATTGGCGTGCAAAAAGGAGATCGAGTAGTCGCTTATGCATCGAACATACCGGAAACGGTTGCGGCATTTTTAGCATGTGCTAGCATCGGTGCTATTTGGTCTAGTTGCTCTCCTGAATTCGGCATGATGAGCGTCATTGACCGTTTTAAACAAATTGAGCCCAAAGTGCTTTTCGCCGTTGATGGCTATCGCTATGGCGGAAAAGACTTCTCTAGACTAACTGAAGTACAAAAAATTCAAGAAGAGCTGCCAACCCTTGAGAAAACGGTGATTATTCCATATTTGAAACAATCGCCAGACCTCTCTATGTTAGAGGATGCGGTAAACTGGGAAGAAATCCATACAATGGATGTTCAATCTACTTTATCCTTTGAACCAGTCCCTTTTGATCATCCTTTATGGATTCTGTACTCTTCAGGAACGACAGGGAAACCGAAGGCGATTGTGCAAAGTCAAGGTGGAATTTTACTTGAACATTTAAAACTAGCCGGACTTCAGATTGACTTGAAACGTGAAGACCGCTTTTTCTGGTACACAACAACTGGCTGGATGATGTGGAATGTTGTTGTAAGTGGCTTGTTAACTGGATCGACTATCCTATTATTTGATGGGAACCCCGGTTATCCAAACAATGAAACGCTTTGGAAGTTTGCTGAAGAAACAAAAATGACAGTATTCGGTACGAGCGCAAGCTTTTTAACCGCATGTATGAAGGCAGGGGTAAAACCGAAAGAGCAATTCGACTTATCGCATTTAAAAGCGATTGGCTCAACAGGCTCTCCTCTCCCTCCAAGTGGATTTGAATGGGTCTATGAAGAAGTGAAGGAAGATGTTTGGTTGTTCTCAACTAGTGGAGGAACGGACTTGTGTACCGCATTTGTTGGAGGTGCTCCTTATTTACCTGTACATGCTGGTGAATTACAGGCTCGAGCATTGGGAGCGGCTGTTTATGCATACAATGATCAAGGAGAATCTTTAATCGATGATATTGGTGAGCTAGTTATTACAAAGCCGATGCCTTCAATGCCTATTTATTTTTGGAATGACCCGAGCAATGAACGGTATACTGATAGTTATTTTGATACGTATCCAGGAATTTGGCGTCATGGAGATTTTATTAAAATTACACAACAAGGAAGCTGTATTATATACGGACGATCGGATGCAACGATTAATCGAGGCGGAATTCGGATGGGAACTAGCGAAATATACAATGCATTAGAATCGATTTCGCAAATTCAGGATAGTTTAGTGGTTGATATTCCAATTTCAGAAGACCAGTCCTATATGCCTATATTTGTCGTTTTGAAAGATGGAGAAGCGCTTCAGGATTATATCGTAAGTCAAATAAAGAAAGTCATTCGTGAAAGCTGTTCCCCGCGTCATGTACCAAACGAAGTCATTCAAGTTGATGACTTACCGAGAACGTTAAATGGCAAAAAGTTAGAGGTTCCAATTAAAAAAATGCTTATGGGTACACCAGTAGAAAAAGCCGTCAATATGGGATCGCTTGCAAATCCAGAATCACTAAACTTCTTTGTTAAGTTTTACAAAGAAATGAATCAATCCTAATTCTAAGACTGTCCTTTCATGATGAAGGGACAGTTTTTTTAATTTCTTTATGGTAAAAATATGTAAAAAAGGTTTCATCCTAACTTACATAACATAAAATGGTAATATCTTACTATGTGAAGGATGATGTCCATTGAATCAAACCGTATGGTTGTATATGAAAGAACGGTTTGTCCTTATCATCTGTTTGTTCATGGTGTTACTTTCACCTTTAATCATGCCGATATATGCGAGCTTTACTGATTCAGATTCAAACGATGGGAATATTATTTCGGCGGCAACGCTTGAAATCACAACGACTCCTGCTAATCCAACGCTTTTATTTAATGTAGCGAACTTTGTACCGGGCGATACGGCAACGAGAGCGGCAACTGTTCAAAATAGCGGAGATGTTGATTTTACGTATCAAATCGTTAATTCGAGTTCTCCTGGAAATACGTTGCTCTGGACTGATACCATTAACGGTCTTCAGTTAGAGATTCAAGACACCGATACGCTAACCGTTCATTATAATGGTCCCTTAAAAGATTTAACGACGTCAAATTTATCCTTATCTGCCGGACAGTCACATAATCTCCAGTTTAAAATTACATTCCCAACATCTGCTGACAATTCTTTTCAATCATTAAGTGAAACCATAAATTTTACGTTTAATGCTACTCAAGTCACAGGAAGTGAACGTGTTAACCAATAATTGAGGGTGTTTTATGAAAGGATACAACATTGTACTTATATTCATGTTCATATGGTTTATTTCCTCTCCAGTTGTTGCGATTATTGGCTCATCTTCCACAATTAGAGATAACTTAATAGGGACGGATGTTCATCTCTTTTTTTTCATAAATTTAATCGGTGGAGACGCTACGCAAAGGGAAGATTCTCAAGCCTCCATAGTAACAGGTGTTAATCGACAAGTATCAACAATCGATTTTGGAGATATAGATCGATCTCTAATAGAAATATCATCGATTGAAGATGTTATTCGTTTAGAAAATAAAACGACAACTTCCCGCACAATTACCTTATCATTAAATCCGGAATCATCTCCTTTGCTAGGAGACATCCGAAACATTGTACAATTTCCAAGCTCTGTATTACTAAACAGTGGAGAAACTAGACAGATCGACGCTACTTTACTCACAACAATCTTAACTCCGATTGGTCGTTATACAGGAAGCCTTTCAGTTAACGATTCCTCGAATGGGTTGACCTATTCCATACCAGTAGAAATCATTATTTATTGAGGGGGGAGAGAGTGACACGGAATGTAAAAAGATTATGCTATCTTGTTTTAGCGGGACTATTACTTATCATTTTCGGCCCGTTCCTTATTGGATGGTCTAGCTTTATCGTTCAATCACCTAGTATGGACCCTGCAATCAAACCAGGTTCAATAGCAATCATACGTCCAGTTGAAGTCGATACACTTATCGTTAAAGATGTGGTGATGTATGAACACGAAGGAGATACAATCCTGCATCGTATTGAACATATACGTACAGAAAGCGGTAATTATATTTTCAAAATGAAAGGAGACGCAAACGAATTTACTGACTTTCACGAAATAAGTGAGAAAGAAGTTAAAGGAAAACTCGTGTGCTCAATACCTCTAATTGGCTTTGTCATTCAATATATGAAAAATCATTTTTTCCTCTTACTCATAATAGGGGGATTGATCTGGGTGATAATGGATTTAATACGTAAAAGAAAATCATCAGAACGTAATCTTTGATAGAATAGAAGAAAAATAAGAGGAAGAGGAAAAGAGATAACATGCTTGTTTATGAAAACTTATATGGTCAATTTAAACTAGAGCCTGTTCTAAAGGAGCTAATTGACACAAAACCTGTTCAGCGGTTAAAAAAGGTGCATCAAGCGGGGGCTTGTTTTCTGATTAATTCAACATGGAATGTGACAAGATTTGAGCATTCAATGGGAGTTATGCTGCTGATTCGAAAAATGGGAGGGAGTCTGGAAGAGCAAATAGCGGGGTTATTACATGATGTGGGACATACAGCGTTTTCACATGTCATTGACTATGTCTTACATAATGAAGAAGAAAATTATCACGATACGATTACGAATGAACTAATACTTTCTTCTGAAATTCCAGACATCCTTTATAAATACGGATTTTCTGTTAAAACCATTTTAGACACGAATAATTGGTCTATCCTCGAGCAAGAGCTCCCACATTTATGTGCGGATCGGATTGATTACACACTTCGTGATATGCATTGGTATCAAAATATTTCGATTGAAGAGATTCGTTCGTTCTTAAACCATTTATCCATGCATCATCACGAGATCGTGATTTCGTCTATTGAATGGGCAGAGTGGTTTACTGAACTATATTATCGTGAAGTGGTTGAGTTTTTTCTGCATCCTGCAAACGTATATGCTAACCAACAACTTGCATATACATTAAAAATTGCAATGGAGCGGGAAATTTTAAATATGAATGACTTTTTATTCAATGATTTTGAACTTTTAAAGAAGCTAAAGGCATCTAATGATCAAGAGGTGATAAAGCATCTTTCAATGTGTTACGAGACGAATTTTCAAACGGTAAGTCAAGGAGAGCCTTACGATTTTAAAGCGGTTGTAAAGCCTAGACTAATCGACCCAAAGGTTTGGTATGAAGGAAGAGTTGTACGAGCTACGGAAATATCTAACAAAGTACGAAATATGTCGGAGCAAGCTATTAATCGTATGAAACGAGGGACATATGTAAAGTATTTAGGTAATCTATGATGAGTAATCTTACTATGTGTATATGTTCAAAATATAGTTATGATGAAATAAATGAAGAAGCGGAGGAATTAGTAAACGGTAATGTTATTATGTAAACTTAATGAAAAAGTCTGAAAAAAAGCGAGAATGATGATTTCAGCTCAGTAAATAGAATAGTTAGTGACCATGTAACAATACATAATGAATGATATTTGCAAAAAGACATCACGGATCTAAAAACAATCTATAAACCATTAATCAATAAATAACGAACAAAATAATCTTTTATTAATTTCTTTCCTGTCTCATTCACATAAGTATACTTTGAGATTGAGACAGGAAAGATCTATCGATATTTAACTTCCTATAATTTATATTATGTAAACTAGAAAAATGAAAAAACAATAAATCTTAATCATTGTACCCTTCCAATGACGAGTGACTCAAAAACTAATACAAATGCGATTTATGGAACGTGTATTATTGCTGTTACTTGTCTTAATTCTCGTGTCACTCGTCATGCTGAGAATCTGATTCTCTTGAGCTTTTCCTGCAGTGATATCTACATTGAATCGACGTGTAAACGATGTTTGTTACAGTGAATACATCTAAAAAGGTATCCCTGTAAGTGTCCGTTATTTATAAGTTGTTTTTTGAACTCTTCTTTAGAAAGATGATACTCTAGACAGATCTTATCAATATCCTCCATTAACTCATCTTCCAAGTGCTTTACTTCTTCCCATCCAACAAATTGAACGATTGCGCAAAAATCACCACAATGACTTAACCATCTTTCTTGCTGTCATCCAAAATAACCTGGTGTTCTGTAATGGGTTAGGATTGTATTGAAAATTTGGTAGTCTCATGCTTTCGGACCTTTCATTAAAGAATTTACTAACATTAAGCTCATCTTCTATCATACTATATTTTGTTTTTGTAGTTTTCAAATGGTTATCTGAAATCCCGTTAATAGAAATTTAATTATCGCTTTCTATAAGTACATTTTATTTTCTTGAGGTGATGAATTATCTTTTATTTTAGCTTTTCTCAGCATTTTATAAGCAACCAATCTAATTTAATTGGCACTTATATTCCTCTATTGCATGATTGTTTCCAACTATGCATCTAATTTGATCAGTTTTATATACCATTTTCCGAAATATGTTTTTCCATTGCTACAAAATCAGCACAAGATATGCTATTTTTTCGAGTGTAGAACAAACGTTCCATCCTCGAGAAATCTTTACCTTTAGCTGCTTTTCTTTGGTCAATCTCCCCCGCTCCCTCCCTATTATTTGATACAATAAATGCAAGGAAAATCGATTAAAGGAGAAAGTTCAATGTTTGATGTGACGATTATCGGTGCTGGTGTTAGTGGGGTTTTTCTCGCTTACAAACTATTAGAAGTACGTCCGGATACTAGGATATTAATGATCGATAAAGGAAAGAAGCTTCATGAGCGAGTTTGCCCGCTCGATCAAGGTAAAACCTGTGATTGTCATGCTTGTACAAAGTATTTCGGGTTTGGAGGATTAGGGAAATCGGAAGGAAAGTTTAATTATACGAATGATTTTGGAGGCCGTTTAGGAGAAAAGGTTGGAAACGATACGGCTTTACAGTTGATGCTTGAGGTGGACCATATATTATGTCAATTTGGCGCCGCTCAAGTTGCATCGTATAGTACGAAAAATACGGAGCTTGAACATGCTGCGAAATTACATGGATTACAAGTTCTCTCCACACAGGTGAGACATTTAGGAACGAAACTTGCCACCGACATTTTACAATCCATGTATATGCATTTAAATCGAGTAGAATTTACTTTTGAAACGATGGTTTCTACGATTTCTAAAGGTGATGATGGATTTACGGTTGATACTGATCAAGGAACTTTTCGGTCAAAGAAAGTCGTTGTGGCAACAGGTATGAGCGGGACAAAATGGCTTCAAGGACAGTGTGATGCATTAGGGATTAGTCCTACGATTACGAGACTTGATCTCGGCTTAAGAGTTGAAATGAGTTTAAAACAAATGGACCCTCTTCTAAAACAAACCTTCGAGACTAAGCTACGCTGCAAGAGTGATGATTACGTTGCAACGACTTACTGTATGAATCCTGGTGGGCGCATTATTCGAAAGTATCAACATGGTTTTGTGCTAGCAGATGGTCAAAATTACCGTGAAGTTGGGTATCCGACGGAAAACATAAATTTTACGTTGTTTGTTCCTCGTTATTTTCCTAGTTTTTTAGAGGCCCAAACATTTGCCCAATCCGTCATTCAATCGATTAATAAAGATGAAGGACGCATCGTAGTTCAAAGACTAGGAGACTTACGAAAGAATCAAGTAACGACGGAAAAGAAACTTGCGTCCAATAGCATCTCCCCCTCCCTATCATCAATTGAAGCTGGAAGTGTACAGCGTGAAATGCCAGAACTTTATGTTCGTGCGTTTTTAGACATGGCAGGAGCTCTTGAAGGGCTAATAGGTGAAAAGCTATTGGACGATACGTTGCTCTATGCGTTAGATGCTAAATTTTATGAACCGAAAGTAGAAACCAATAAGCATTTTGAGACAAAAGTAAAAGGCTTTTACTTAATTGGTGATTGCTCTGGTGAGACCCATTCTCTCTCCCAAGCCGCAGCAAGTGGAATTCTATTAGGTGAACATTTAGGAAAAAGTCTATGAGAATAGGAGGTTATTTAATACTTTATTCCGTTACATACTGGCATGATCGTGAGTTTTTAAATAAAGGAACTTTACAATATAAAGGATAACCTTTTTTAGTTTGTGCATATTTCCATCCATTTTTGTTAATATCCTGAATTCGTTGTTTGTATTCTTGCAAATAATAGTCTTCATGAATCGGAAACATCGCCATCCCTCCTTTCTTTACAATCATTTTATGAAAATCACGAATAGGAAAAATCGGCATTGTGGAGGAAAAATCGTTACACCTTTGGATGGAAGTGAGACTGAGAGGTGAGTGAAAATGATGAAAGCTTGGATGAATAGACAGCTCATAAGCTTTATTTACGGTGTAATCATTCTGATTCCAATTGAACTACTTTTAAACATATACCGCTTCAGTCGGATAGCAAAAGTTAGTATATCGACTACCATTATGATTAGTTCTGTTTTGATTATTATATCAACCCTTTTTGGTTTGTTATGGACCTATAAACTAACGGCAATTTGGGTGAAAACTAAAAGACAGGCTTTTCTTCCTGTCCTATTATGGTTTCCGTATTTTCTTAGCTTAATGTATTTAATTGCGACGCTCTTCCCAATGACTTATGAAGGTGATCGACCGAATCCTGTATCAGGTTTAATCATGATTGCAAGTATCATCATTTATCCCATTGTCGTTTTCGGTTTTCAAATGTTAGGCATGCATAAGAAAAGCTCAGAGGAACTTCTCTGAGCTTATTATGTTCCACAAAAGGTTTGATACGGTTCATCCGTAACCGGTGGAAGTTTAGCATACTTTTCTTGATCTTTTGTATAAGCATATGGGTTTTTGAACACATTGAGCAATTCATTTATTTTCGATAAGTCCTTATTCATTTCTGCTGCTTGTAATGCTTCTTCTACGAGATAATTCCGAGGAATGATTGCTGGATTGTGTTTTCTCATACGTTCCTTGATCACATCATTAGATTCTTGCTGAATTTTTAGCCGCTCCTGCCATTTATGGTACCAATCTTTAAAGGAATTGGTTTGGAAAAGCTTCATTTCATCAAAGAGATCGAGTGTTAGAGACCGGAACGTATTTGTGTAGTCTGCTTTCCCCTCCTGCATCAAGTCTAACAGTTCTTTCACAAGTTCTTCATCGCCATCCTCATCTCCAACGAGTCCAAGCTTCCCTTTCATCCCTTCCCGCCAATTATGTTGATAAAGAGTTGCAAATGTTGATAATGCCTCTTTTGCAAGTTTTAAGGCTTGCTCTTCATCTTCATTTAGTAGCGGGAGAATGCTTTCCGCAAGTCGAGCTAAATTCCAACTTGCCATATACGGTTGGTTTCCGTATTCATACCGCCCTTGATAATCAATTGAGCTAAAAACGGTTGCTAAATGGTACGTATCCATGAATGCACAAGGTCCGTAATCAATCGTTTCACCACTAATGGTCATATTATCGGTATTCATAACTCCGTGTACGAAACCAACTAGTTGCCATTTGGCAATTAATGATGCCTGCTTTTTTATGACTTCCTTGAAAAATGCTAAATACGGTTGGTCATCTAAAAGGACCTCCGGGTAATGTCGATTAATTGCATAGTCTGCCAATACTTTTGCTTCATCATAAGTTCCAAATTGAGCTATGAATTGAAAAGTTCCTACTCGCAAATGACTTTGGGCTACCCGTGTTAAAATGGCCCCAGGTAATAAACGATCACGAATAATGGTCTCACCCGTTTCGACAACCGCTAAACTCCGAGTTGTCGGAATACGTAATCCGAACATGGCTTCACTAATCAAATATTCCCTTAGCATCGGTCCGAGAGCAGCTCGGCCATCTCCACCACGGGAATACGGTGTTCGACCGGAACCTTTTAACTGAATATCGAACCGTTCCCCATTTGGTGTCATATGCTCTCCTAACAAAATGGCTCTTCCGTCGCCGAGTCGATTGAAGTGTCCAAATTGATGTCCAGCATATGCTTGAGCGAGCGGCTCAGCTCCTTCTGGAACTTCATTTCCTGCTAGTATCTCGATTCCTCCGCTCGATTGAAGTTCATTATTTGATAAACCGAGTTCTTGAGCTAAACATTCGTTTATGATAACAGCTTTTGGCGCTTCAACAGGTGTAGGGTTTAACAAGGTATACATTTTGGGAGGTAGTTGTATATAACTGTTCTTAAAATTCCACCCTATTGACAATTTGATCATCCTTTCCATTATAGGTCAAATCGCTATGCTACGTATTTTCATGTATTTCTATAAACCGAATCGTTATGTTGAGATATCTCCCGCTCTTTTCTTCGAGGAAGACGTCTTGTACATCCATCTTACGAATAACAGACCAATCATATAAATTAACGAAGTAAATACAATGGCTATATCTCTTCCATAAGGTTTAAACCATGTGCCATCATCCTTGAGTAAAATGAATCCGAGCACTAAAGAAAAGATGGTCACTGTTAAGTTAATTACGATGAACAACGTGAACCGAACCTTCCGTAATTGGTATCCGACAATCATAATGAGAAAGAGAAAGAAAGGGAATAAAAGGACAGGCTCTTTCTTTGCTAAATGCTGATTATATTCATAAAAGTGAAACAAAAACGGAACAGGAAGTAGCATTAAAATATACCTTAATACTTTCATTGATATCCTCCATACGATTTTTATCTATCATATCATATAAATTTCCTACTTTTCTTTTTCTTTCTAGTATATGATGAGAGTAGGAGTAAGAATTTCTGATCGTTTGGAGGTATGTATGAAGCGACTAACCGATCATCTAATTGTCATTTCCTTTGATTGTCTCGCCTCAACAGATTTTCCGATATTGCAGGATTTACCTCATTTTCGGGATTTTATAGATAATGGGAGCTATTGCCGTAATGTAAAATCAATTTACCCTTCCTTAACGTATCCTTGCCATACAACAATTGTGACTGGGAACTATCCAAACCGCCATGGAGTAATTAATAATACGTTCCTTCAACCTGGAGCAACATCCCCAGATTGGTATTGGCATCGAAAGCACATACAAAGTACCACTCTCTATGACGAAGCAAAAAAAGCAGGATTAACGACTGCAGCTTTATTATGGCCTGTAACAGCTCAAGCTAATATCGATTATAATATGCCCGAAATATTTGCCAATCGCCCATGGCATCATCAAATTCCTGTGTCTTTACGTAATGGGTCTCCCCTCTTTCAAATCATTTGTAATGCGAAATTTGGTCGTCTACGAAACGGATTGCAGCAGCATGCACTTGATGATTTTGTTTTAGAATCTACTGTCTATACTATTACGAAGAAAAAACCGAACCTTCTCCTTGTGCACTTCGTTGATTTGGATTCAATGAGACATTATCATGGGTTTTCATCCAGACAGGCACACGACGCCCTCTCTCGTCACAATCAACGTCTCGGGCGAATCGTAGAAGCGTTAAAAGAGGCAGGAATATACGAACATTCCACTATTGTGCTTTTAGGTGATCATAGTCAATTAGATCATTCACGAGCGATAAATCTTAATGTGTTATTGAAAAAACAGAAATTTATCGAAGTGAATGAAAAAGGGCGCGTTATCAATTGGAAAGCGTATTGTAAAAGTTGTGATGGGTCGGCATACATTTACATCAAAGATGAACGAGACCTTGAAACGAAGAAAGCTGTGTTTGGCTTATGTTCAAATTTAGCAAAAGATGAGAACTACGGAATCGAGCAAGTCTATACAGGTAAGGAAGCAGATGCTTTAGGAGCGGACAATCATTGCTTTTTAATGTTAGAGGCAAAAAGAGGGTTTTATTTCACTGAATATCTTACTGGAGAGTTACTAGAAACCATTACAAAAAAAGATGTTGAACAGAAACGTTTTACACTTGCTAGTCACGGATACTCTCCTGAAAAACCTCAATACGGGACTGTTTTTATCGCAAAAGGAAACGGGATTCGAGACAGGGTTGAAGTGCCGAAAATGGAGCTAATCGACGAAGGGCCAACACTTGCTCGGATACTTGGTCTACGGTTTGATGGTGTGGACGGTCGTGTCATAAATGAAATGCTAAATTTAAATTAAACCCGTTTGGAGGGGATGAAAATGAAAAAGCGTTTTTCAAAAGATGAGCGCAGTTGGATTTTTTATGATTGGGCGAATTCCGCCTACTCCATTATTATTACGACCGCAATATTTCCGTTATTTTATAAAGCAGCTGCGACAAGTAGTGGTGTATCGGGGGCTAATTCCACCGCTTACTTAGGTTATACAATCGCAATAGCAACGTTTATCCTCGCTATGATAGCCCCCATTTTAGGTACAATCGCCGATTATGAAGGGTTAAAGAAGAAGTTTTTTGCCTTCTTCTTTGGAGTAGGTGTGAGTGCGACGGCCGTGCTAGCATTTATTCCGAGTGATGCGTGGTTATGGCTTCTCGTTTGTTATACTGTAGCTACCATTGGTTCAACGGGGGCAAACGTGTTTTACGATGCTTTTTTAGTAGATGTTACGACGGAAGATCGAATGAATCGTGTTTCAGCATTCGGTTTCGGATTTGGCTATATTGGTAGCACGATTCCATTTATCATTAGCATTGCCATCATCCTTTCGTCTCAAAGTGGTGTCCTTCCAATCAGTACCGCTGTCGCAAGTAAAATTGCTTTCCTCATCACGGCTTTATGGTGGTTATTATTTACGATACCTTTATTAAAGAACGTTTCGCAAATTCATTTTATTGAACGGGAGAAACGACCAATCCAAATGAGCTTCAAGCGACTATTTAATACAATGAAAGAAATTAAAAAATACCGTCCCCTATTTCTCTTCCTCTTGGCCTACTTCTTTTACATTGATGGAGTTGGAACAATCATTTCCATGTCGACTGCTTACGGAACGGATTTAGGCATTTCAGCTACGAATTTATTAATTATCTTATTTGTCACACAAGTTGTTGCCGCTCCTTTTGCTATTTTATATGGAAAATTAGCCGACCGATATACGGGTAAGAACATGCTTTATGTGGGGATTTTCATATATACGATTGTCTGTATTTACGCTTACTTTATGGATTCAACTTTAGACTTTTGGATTTTAGCAATGCTTGTTGCCTCGTCACAAGGTGGTATTCAAGCGTTGAGCCGCTCTTACTTTGCAAAGCTCGTTCCGAAAAAGAATGCGAATGAGTTTTTCGGGTTTTATAATATTTTTGGTAAGTTCGCTTCCATAATGGGACCACTTTTAGTTGGATTAACGGCACAACTTACAGGACAATCCAGCATGGGGGTATTCAGCCTTATCGTCTTATTTATGATCGGTGGCATCATTCTCATTTTTGTCCCGAATCCAGATGTTTCATTGGAAAAATGATCAGTAAATGAACCGGTTAGGTACTGTCACTAACCGGTTTCGTTTTAAATGTACAGTATGATGCGTTCGAAATAATACTGAACGTCTTTCAAGTATCTTGAATAATCAATTAGATGTTCAACAAGAATCCATATCGCTATGAGACCAAAAAAGAAGACAATGGTAAGACCTTCACCTTTCCACGTCTTTTTCCGAACGTAAAATCCTGCTAAGACGACGATGCTTAAATATACGAATGTTATGATGATGGTGCTGAGAGTCGATTTTAAACTTTCAATGGTCTCTTGGTACTGAAATAAAGCTTCACGATTTTCATCAGATTCAACAACTTCTTTCGAACGCTCTCCCTTTTGAACATTCCATTTTCCATCGTTAATAGAATAGGAGTAACCAGCCGCTTCTCCTTTTAGAATGACCGTTGCTTCTCCATATGCGACAGCCGGAAATAAGCATAAAAGTAGAATAAAAGGAATCCACCGCATACGCCCTCCCCCCTTTCGTACATTCCTACCAATTTTACCATGTATTACAAAAAGGGTGCATCGGAATGTCGATGCACCTAATACCATTTACTTTGTTTCCTGTTTGTAATATCGATACGACTGGATGATTAAAAAGAGTGTACTAGCGAGTGTAACTGAAATAAATACGATGAATCGCCAAGTCCCTTCCGTCCATAAAGAGAAAATGGCAACCACTCCCATGAATACGAATACCTTCCCTCCAAGTCGGTGTGTTTTGTACCATACGCGTTCACTCGCAAGTGTCCAAGGTGTACGTATTCCGACAAAATAGTTATGTTTCATTTTCGGCATGTAGTTTCCAATGACGATAAATAATAGACCGATGACAAGTGGAACGACAAATGAAATATCAATGTTATAACCTAAGTTGCTACCAAGTAATGAAAGGTGAATGATCAAAAAGACAATGGCGAGTGTGTTTATAAGAATTTGATAGCTCTGTTTAAAATGGGTATAATTCTTTTTTTTCGGGTCAATGGACGGCAATATGTGAAACAAGCCGAGTAGAAATATCATCATAATAGGCAGGAATAATGCGCCGAATAATTTATGACCATAATTATCTGGCTCTCCTGCAGCATTCCAATGAATAGCCACTTGTTCAGGTAAATACGGCAGTGCGAGTAAACCTGCTAAAAATGACAAAACAATAATAAATATAAAGAAACGATTATTTTTCATTTCTTTCCCCATCCTTTTCTAAAATATCGTAAAACCAACTTAAAAGTTCTTGAAACACCGTCGTATTAAGCGAATAGTAGATATGCTGTCCTCTTCGCTCATCGTGCACTAAATCCGCTTGTTTTAAAAGCTTTAAATGATGCGAAACACTCGGCTTTTGCATATCAAAGTGGGATGCAATCTCACCTGCTGTCAAATCTCCTTTTTTCAGCAAAGATAAAATCCGTCTACGACTGGGATCTGAAATCGCTTTAAATGCGTCATTAAAAGACAATGGTGTTCCCCCCTCTTTTTAGATATTTAGATAAATTTCTAATTATTAATTACATTTAGATATTTAGATAATCTTCTAACTATAGTATGCAAAATTTAGTTGAAGTTGTCAATTAGAAGTGCCCTTCAACGAAGAGCACTTAGGACAATTTTAAGATCGCACCTACATATTGAGATGCTGTGATAAACGTAATAAAGGCAACGAGTTCACTTATTTCAGCATCACAAAAGGTTTGTTGCAAAACATGGACAGCAGAAGGTGGAACGTTCCCTTTTTCCTTTAAAAAAACTTCAGCAAAAGCCACTGCTACGGTTGTTTTTTCATCAAATAGGTGTCTTTGCGGCATCCCTTTCACTTGACAATATTCACACCCATTTTGTCGTGCGAGCGTTCTCCTCACTTGCTCTTTAAGCGTCGCGGATAATAACCCTTTTTTTACTACTACTTCGTGTAAGTGAGACCATGCCTGTAAAATGTCTACATTGTGACCTAAAATCTTTTCAAAAGGTGTTTCACCGTGATCCGATAAAGATATGATTGTCATTATCTTCCCTCCTTGCCATAATAGTAATAAATATATCTGTACAATAACATAATGGATGTAAAGTTTTTCTCTTAAAAACATGGCAAATTAAAGGTTGGAAGGAGAAATAATTTTCAAATGAAATTAGATGACCTAGATTTGAAGATTATAGATGAACTTATGAAAAATAGTCGGCTATCCATGAGAGAATTAGCACGTCTTCTCAATCGTTCTGCACCAGCAATAAGTGAGCGGATTAAACAGTTAGAATCGTTTGGGATAATCAAAGGATATACCATTCAAATTGATTACGGAAAAGTCGGTTATCCGGTTTGTTGTCTTTTTGAGGTAACGATTAAAGGCGGTCAATATGATACTTTCAAAAAATATGTATCAAACTTACCACAAGTGGAGTTTTGTCATCGAATCGCTGGTAGTGCTTGTTTTGTATTGAAGCGGTATTTTCACTCTCTTTCAGATGTTGAACAATTTATTGATGAAGTCTCTCCATTTGCTACAACGGTAACGCATGTCGTCTTCTCATCCGTAGAAACAAAACCCTTTATTTCTCTATAATCAAACATCGCCATTTCCGAAAGAAAATGGTATACTTTCGTAGACATGATTAGTTTGGAGGATTAAAAGCAATATGATTACAGTACAAAATGTAAGCTTGCGATTTGCTGATCGTAAGTTGTTTGAAGATGTGAACATTAAGTTTAGCCCAGGGAATTGTTATGGATTAATTGGCGCAAATGGTGCGGGAAAATCAACTTTCTTGAAAGTGTTATCTGGGGAAATTGAGCCTCAAACAGGTCACGTTCATATGAATCCTGATGAGCGTTTAGCTGTATTAAAACAAAACCATTTTGAATACGAAGAATTTGAAGTACTTCAAACGGTTATTATGGGGCATACGAGATTATACGAAGTGATGCAAGAAAAAGACGCTATCTATATGAAGCCGGACTTTACACATGAAGACGGAATGCGTGCTGCAGAATTGGAAGCGGAATTTGCTGAATTAAACGGTTGGGAAGCTGAATCAGAAGCCGCTATTTTATTAAAAGGTTTAGGCATTCAAGAAGAGCTTCATACGAAAAAAATGGCTGATTTAACGGGTGCCGAAAAGGTAAAAGTTCTTTTAGCTCAAGCATTATTCGGCAAACCAGATGTATTGCTTCTGGATGAGCCAACGAACAACCTTGATATAAAGGCAATTCAATGGCTGGAAGAGTTTTTAATTAACTTTGAAAATACTGTGATTGTCGTATCCCATGATCGCCACTTCTTAAACAAAGTATGTACGCACATTGCGGATTTGGATTATGGGAAAATCCAAATTTATGTTGGGAACTACGATTTCTGGTATGAATCAAGCCAGTTAGCTCAAAAAATGATGCAAGAGCAAAATAAGAAAAAAGAAGAGAAAATTAAAGAACTTCAAGCGTTTATCGCTCGATTTAGTGCGAATGCATCGAAATCTAAACAGGCGACTTCTCGTAAGAAATTACTTGAGAAAATTACATTGGACGATATTAAACCTTCATCTCGTCGCTATCCGTACGTTCACTTTGCGCCTGAACGCGAAATTGGAAATGACGTTTTGCGTGTCGAAGGGTTAACGAAAACCATTGATGGTGTGAAAGTGTTAGACAATGTAAGCTTTACGATGAATAAGGAAGATAAAATTGCTTTTGTCGGAACAAATGAGATTGGATATACTACGTTATTCAAAATTCTAATGGGTGAAATGGAACCTGATAGCGGCTCGTTCAAATGGGGTGTTACGACATCACAAGCGTACTTCCCTCGCGATAATAGTGAGTACTTTGAAAACAATGATTTAAACTTAGTGGATTGGTTGCGACAATATTCACCGAATGATCAAAGTGAGACGTTTTTACGTGGATTCCTTGGTCGTATGCTCTTCTCTGGTGAAGAAGTGATGAAGAAAGCAAGCGTATTGTCGGGTGGAGAAAAAGTACGTTGTATGCTTTCAAAAATGATGTTAAGCGGTTCAAACGTATTATTATTTGATGATCCGACGAACCACTTAGATCTAGAATCTATTACTGCACTAAATAACGGTTTAATGAAGTTTAAAGGTGCGATGCTCTTTACATCTCATGACCACCAGTTCGTGCAAACAATCGCAAATCGAATTATTGAGATTACTCCGAACGGAATGGTTGACAAGCAGACAACATATGATGAGTATTTAGAAAACGAAGAGATTCAAAAAAGACTTCAAGAGCTTTATGCTTAATTAAAAAGAGGCTGCCCAATTAGGACAGCCTCTTTCTTCATTGTTACAGAAAGTTTAAGTTAAAGTGTTCCAGTATTCTCTTTACCGTTTTTTTGGTGTCTAGCTCCAAGCGAACTTCTATAACCTCGCAGAATCTCCTTTTTATTGCAGGCGAGATTCACGGCTATCCTCTCTATTTATCTATCAGCTTCTCTAGCGGGAAAGCCCATCTGCAATAATGGTCTGTTACTCGAGCTTTCCCGCTGGAGTCCCCCCTAGCTTTTTACCGTCGCTTCGTAATTTATGTTTGGATAGTTGTTGTAAGAAATTTTCCAATCGACGGTGCAAGTAATCTAGCTGCAACAAATGGTGGTTTTCTCTTTTCTTTGTTCGTGAGAAAAAGGCCAATCCAAACTAATTGTTCATCTATTAAAAGAAATGGAAATGGTAGAGTGGATGGAATCACTTTCACATAGTTTTTATATGGCTTTAGAGCGTTCCTCCATTCAGAATTTAGCTGTTCTCCTATCGGGAGGGCGACCATAATGGATTGACGTGCGTTTTTTAAGTCCTGCATTACCAGTTCTATTTTTTTAGCATGCATCCATCGAAGCTTCGGATGCTGTTTTTGAATCCATGTCCCAATTTCGTTTGGATAAACAGTTTGTCCTCTCGCAATTTGATAGTCAACGAGTTTTCGAAGCGTTTGACTCCGGTAGATGTTTTGTTGCATAAAATCGATGTTACCGACGTGAATAAACTTCCCTTTCGTTCGCGTGATGGCGACGTTGATGAGCCGTTCGCTTTCTCTCCCAATCAAAAGCATCCCTGGCCGTTCCTTCGGGAAGCTATCGACCGTATCAAAGATCATCATATCTCGCTCACTTCCTTGGAATCGGTGGACAGTTGCTGAGATGATGTTTGCAACATGCTTTTCATGTTCATATATGTCTTGAAGAAGCTTTTCCATTAGAATACTTTGTGCACGATACGGGGTCACATAGCCGATCGAACGTATGCCCGCTGTATATCCTTCGTGAATTAGTTGAAACGAGAGTAACAATTGCCACAGGTTGACATAGGATTTCGTCGTTTCATCTTTCCAGCAATAGTCACCCGTATTGCTCGTGTCAAGCAAAATGGACGCTTTCTCCTCAAACGGCTTTTGTGAAACTAATTCATTTCGGCTCGTTAAGACGCTTTTATGGTCTCCGACAAATGCTCGGTAAATGACATTGTTAGTAAAGCTTGAAATGTCAGGGTGCATCCGACGTTGTTCACGTAATAAAAACAAATGAGGATGAAGTTCGCCCGTGTCGACCGATTTTGCAACCCCGGATGCGTGAAAAACGTCTTGCTTCAACCATTTAGTAACAAGGGAATGCCGCCCTTGAGCGATAGGTGGTAATTGCATAAAGTCTCCGCATACAATGGTCCGTTTCCCTAATGAAGCGGCAAACGCTGCTTGTGGCACATACGCCATACTTGCTTCATCAATAATAATGAGATCATACTCTGTTTCATAGATTGTCGGATCGCTAGCTGCCTTCGCAAGTGTTGTCCCAATTACTTTTGCATCCTTTACGAAATCTATTTCTTTCTTGCGAATTTTTTCTAATAGTGAGGCTAAATCTTTTTCGATCTCCATTAATTGTTCTGAATCCCTTTTTGAGTAAGATCGAGCTAAATCTTGTTTTATTCCTTTTCGTTCATTTAGTAGTTTCTCTCTTTTTTCTGCTAAATCGGGATGTTGACTTCCTAACAATTGCGATGTGGTGATGGAATAGCTATCGTCTAAAGTACCACTGTTTTGTGTACCGTATCGAAGGATTTCTCCTACTTTCAATAGGTCTTTCCGTACTAAAAAGCTTGCCATTTCGTTCATCAACACATCGACTGCTTGGTTACTGTGTGATAAAAGCAGCACCCGTTTGTTTTTCATATACTTATTTGCAGCAACCCGAGCCAGCGTGTATGTTTTCCCGGTACCAGGTGGTCCCCAAATAAATGTGATAGGATTGTATTTGGAACGAAGAATGACTTCATGGATAGAACTTTTAATACTTGTCGTCGGATGTTTAGGTTCCATTGTCGGATGAAGGAGTTTTTTTACTCTTGCACGTTTTTTCTTACTCTCTTTCATTTCATCAATTCTCGCATAAAGTTCATCTAAAAGTTCCCATGGGTCATGAAGTAAGTTTGCTTCCGGGATGAGGTCTCCAAAGGAGCGTTCAACTGATAATAAAACACCTCCCCCATCTGCTGAGACTAGAATTCCTGTTTCTTTTACATGTCCCCATTCAAGACGAATAGATGAACCATTTGGGATGTTCATCGGGACAATTGCGTCAAAATAATACGTAAAGGTTGGTTCATGTGAGACAAGTCGTCCGTTTTTAATAGGAAATTTTGTACTTCCGTATTTTTTTAGATGGACAATTTCCGCTTGAAGCGCTTTTTTCCATTCTTTTATGTATTGTAAAGTTGATGTCATCCTGATCTTCCTATCTAGTAAAAAGAATATGTCGATTTATTACTATAGCATATTGTACGAAGATTCGTCGAAAAAGGTATATCCATTTACTAGGTATGATTCATTCGTTATACTAACAGGTGAAAATAAAGGAAAGGATGGAATATAATGGCACGAACTGAATCGGTAATGCTCCCTCTTGGTTCTATAGCTCCATTATTTGAATTGTATAACCCGGTAACTGGTAAAACGACGAAACTGAGTGATGTGAAGTCAGAAACGGCAACGGTAGTCATGTTCATTTGTAATCATTGTCCATTTGTGATTCATGTGCAAGATGTATTAGTCGAAGTAGCCCGTAACTATCAAGCGAAAGGAATCTCTTTCGTTGCGATTAACGCAAATGACGTGGAAAATTACCCAGAAGATTCACCCGAAAAAATGAAAGAAGTAGCGGAACAATTACACTATCCATTCCCGTACTTATTTGATGAATCACAAGAAGTAGCAAAAGCATATAATGCTGCTTGTACTCCAGATTTCTTCGTGTTTGACGATGAATTAAAGTTAGTGTATCGAGGTCAATTTGACGATTCAAGACCAGGTAATGATAAGCCTGTGACCGGTGATAGTTTAAAAGAAGCGTTGGATGCTATTTTAAACGGTCAGCCTGTAAATCCGAATCAGAAACCAAGCTTAGGGTGCAATATTAAGTGGAAACAATGATTGTTCAAGCTTAATTTAAAGTGAAGACCTAAAGAAATTTCGTTCATTAGGTCTTCATTTTTCGTTTTAAACAGTTATAGTTCTTAGAGGAAGTAAGTGTTTCACAGCATATGCAAATCCGTTTTCGTCATTTGTTTTTGTCACGATATCCGCTTTTTCTTGTATGTTTTTCGGCGCATTTGCCATTGCAACGGAAGTTGTTGCCACTTCAAATTGACCTAAATCGTTTCCGCCGTCTCCAAACGCATAGATTTCATCATATTGAACACCCATTAATTCAGCGTAACGGAGGATTGCTTTTCCTTTATGCGCGTCACCAGAAGTAATCTCCAAATTGTTTGGAAATGAAGAAGCAAGTGAAAGATTTGGTACCCTCTCTAAAACTTCTTTTACCTTGTCAATTTGAGCGATATTCTCCTTATCAACAAGTGCAATCATTTTAAATATTTTTAAGTCAGGTATCGATAAAATAGAGTCATAGTTAAATTCTCTGAACAGTTTTTGGGCTTCTTCCCACGTTTTTTTATGAAGTGGTGGTAGTGTTGTTGGTAATCCCCCTTCATTCGTGTAAACGAGAACTTCAACTTCTAACTCTTTTAACTGTCGATACACTTCTTGATAGGTTTCGATCGATAAAGTTGCTTCATATAGAAGCTCTCTATTTTTTGAAAAAAGAACGGATCCATTTATACAGAAAATAGGCAATCTTAATTGCTCAACGGCATTGATTTTTAACACATCTTGAATTGCACGACCTGTATTTATAATAACGTGATGACCTTCATTAAGAAGACTCTTAATAACGGTTAAATTCTCTTCTGAAATCTCGTGCTTTGAGTTTAATAAAGTTCCATCCAAATCAATGGAAAAACATTTCATGTAACGTCAGTTCCTTTCTTCTCTCGCTATTTAACCCTTTCATTCTATCAAAGTGGATGTATCAATTCCATCTTTAACTGAAATCCTTTATACTTGAGTAGATTGATAGGAAATGTTGGAGGTGTTTTAGTTGGAGAGAAAGGTTTATGTCATACATGAAAATCAAGAGTGGACCAAGCCGTTGTTCGATGCTTTAAATGAGTTGAATGTCCCCTATGAAGATTGGTTTTTACATGAAGGAACGATTGATTTAACGAAAGAACCCCCTGAAGGGATTTTTTATAACCGTATGAGTGCATCTTCACATACGCGAAATCATCGTTTTTCACCCGAATATACAGCTTCTGTCCTATCGTGGTTAGAAAGTCATGGTCGAGTTGTACTCAATAATAGTCGAGCATTGCAATTGGAAATTAGCAAAGTCGCTCAATATACTTCACTTCAGTCGTTTGGAATTCCAGTACCGAAAACAATTGCAGCGATTGGAAAAGAACAAATTCTTGAGGCCGCTTCTTCGTTCTCTGGACCATTTATCACGAAACATAACCGTGCTGGGAAAGGTCTAGGTGTACGAAAATTTCATTCACTTCAATCGTTAAAAGAATATGTAGAAAGCGATGAATTTGAACCATCCATAGATGGGATCACATTGGTACAACAATATATTGAAGCCCCAAAACCTTATATTATGCGATGTGAGTTTATTAACGGTTCTTTCTTCTACGCTGTTCGTGTTGATACTTCGCAAGGATTTGAGTTATGTCCAGCCGATGCGTGCCAAATTGGTGATTCCTATTGTCCGACAACAAAAAATCCGAAGCCGAAATTTGAAATTATACAAAACTATGAAAACCCATACTTGAAGCAATATGAATCGTTTTTACGTGCTAATAATATCCATTTTGCCGGCATTGAATGCATCGAAGATCAAAATGGAAACATCTATACATATGATGTCAACACAAACACGAATTATAATCCAGAAGCAGAAGCGAAAGCTGGTCTTTTCGGAATGCGTGCTATTGCAAAAGAGTTGCAAACATATTTAACTCAACTTGAAAGTAAATAGACTTTCCTTAAGGGCTGCCTAATATGTTCGACGAAAAGCAGCTCCCATTTATCCAAATTAAGGTGGTGGCGTGATTCCAGCGGGAACAGTCGAAACTAGTCCGGTCTTCCCTAAGGAACGTGTCAGTCACCTGATGAGATTAACCGAATATCATTTTCGCTAAGAATTGGAGCTATACTTTCTGGATAGCTCCTTATTTTTTTGTTCTGTGAGAAGAAATTTTTTTGAGATTTCATTTTTTTAACAGAAACGATGGAAATTTGTCGTTTTATGCCGATATAATACAATGGGAGTGTGTCGGTGTTAGTCCAATTGAACTATTCCGTTTTCTTTCATTTTGAAATGAAAGGTTGTTACCAATGTTTATCTACCACAGTTTTACTCAATGGAACACTATGGATGGAGAGTACACCTTTCTAATTATCGCAATTTCATTTGTGATTGTTTGTTTATCTTCTTATACGGCTCTTTCAATGAATGATAAAAGTCAGCATGATCGTTTTGTTAATCGTTACGTATGGCTAGGATTGGCATCTGTCGCAATGGGGATTGGTATTTGGTCTATGCACTTTATTGGAATGAGTGCTTACGTAAATCCTAATCTCATGAAATATGGGGAATTGTATGCAGTCGGTTCTGCAATACCGGTTATACTCGCCTCTTATTATGCCTTTGTCGTTGCTACACGGAAAAAAGATTCAAAAAAATTATTTGTTAAAGCTGGATTTATAATGGGGACTGGCATTGCTACTACTCACGTGCTAGCTGCCTTGCTAATTGAATCTTCACCAACCTTTTCCGATTACTTCATGATTTTTATCGTCTCAACAGGAACGGCTGTCCTTTCGACAATTGGCGCACTTTATTTGTACAGTCAATTAAAGAAACGAATGAAACGCAAAAAAATGCGGAAATTGATGACGGCCATGATTATTGGGTCTGTCATTTCAACCATTCATTACGCTGGACTCATTGCAACGAATGGTTTGGTCGACTCATCTCTTCTGCTCGGTTATCAGTCATCTCCGAAAATAAATTTGACGTTAATTTTCGTATCCATCGTGGTAGTTCTTAGCTTCTTAGGTCTTTTTAAAGGAATAACCGTTGTCATTGAGCGATATGTAGAATATCGATTGAAAAATTTCGACGCTTTAACTCTTTTGCCGAACAGGAAGCACTTTGAGCGCGTCCTTGCTACTCACAAGCATGTAGGTTCTTTAGCAGTTATTCATATTCATGATTTAGGAAGATGGAATCGACAGTTCGGGTATACTTTTGGAGATCAAATTATTGCTAATATCGCAGAAATAATCGCTAAGTATAAGCCATTAAACGCTTATGTATCTCGGATTGAAGGAAATCGCTTTGTTCTTTTTGTGAATGAACATTATGGTGCTAAAAGGTTTATTAACGGTTTAGAGTCCCTGATGGATATGTTGAAAACACAAATTAAGATTGATGATCATTCGTTAACAGTAGACATGGTTTGTGCAGTTGCAACGAATAATGAGGCTCATGCTGAAGATTTGTTTGCCAATACGTTAGCCGTTTTAGATCATTCTTCGATTCGTTATTCACATGATGTCGTTTTATACCAACCATCAGTTCATACATATTCGTTCCAAAACCAAATCGTCGATGAAATCAATCAAGCTATGACGAATCGAGAGTTATTTTTAGTCTATCAGCCAAAGGTTTGCTCCCATACGAGAGAAGTGCTAGGTTTAGAGGCATTATTACGTTGGCAACATCCGACAAAAGGATTCATATCTCCGGGCGTATTCATCCCTGTGTTAGAAGAAAACGGAAAAATGTTTGACGTTACCGATTGGGTAATTGAAGAAGTATGCCGACAATTGGCGGCATGGTCTGAAGGTGGTAAATGCAAGTTGCAAGTTGCCATCAATATTCCGGGTCCGTACGTTACATCTCCACGATTAATGAGCGTCTTAAAAAATTGCATATCAAAATATGGCATAAATCCGAATCAATTGGAACTAGAAATTACAGAAACGAGTGTCATTAACAACATTCATCGTGCCATTAAGGCAGTAAATGAGTTTCGATTATTTGGGTTTTCCGTAGCGTTAGATGACTTCGGAACAGGCGTCTCATCCTTATCGTACTTAAAGCGATTACCGATTTCGACGTTGAAAATCGATAAATCGTTTGTTGATGATATTCCGGATTCTGAAAAAGACTCGGCCATTTTAAAAACGATTATCTCACTTGGACAATCTTTACATTTAAATGTCGTAATTGAAGGAGTCGAATCAGAAAAACAAATGGAATTTCTCCGTTCGCTTTCTGAATGCCCTGTTGTACAAGGGTATTACTTTTCGAAACCGTTAGAAAATAACGAGCTAGTAAAATGGCTCGATGATTTTTCAACGGTCGTTCATTAAATGTTTAAAGTGTTCATTTAGTTAGTGATACTGGCTAAATGAACACTTCTTTTTTATAGTTACAGAAAGTTTAAGTTCAATAAAGTGTTCTCTTTACAGTTTTTTGGTGTCTAGCTCTATGCTCCACCAGCTCGGGTCGCTTCGGCCCTGCTGTGGCGACGGAACCCTCCTCGCAGGTCCTCCAGCGCCCTTCGCCTAAGGACTTGCGCTTTGCGCTTTTCTTATTTTCACTTCAAATGAAAAGATGCCTGATCGATAACTTCAATGTTTGGGTAAGAAGAAAGCTCATGCATAAGACGAAACAGTGCTTCATCTTTTTGCTTTGCTTCAATCATACAGTCTAATTGGTCAATACTACCCTTCACATTGCAGAGAAATTGATAAAATTGTTCGGCGTTGATGTAGTCATGATGAGCACGGAAAGCTACCTCGTCTCGAGGGCTTGATATATGCATCTTCATTGGTAACGGTGAACAATTCCATGTTTGAATTGCTCGCTCCCAATGCTCCTCCCATATTTCTCCCCCATTATTTGCCTCATGATGGTGGAAATCGAAGACGAAAGGAATGCCCAACTTCTCGCATAAATATAAGGTTTGAGACATTGTAAATGTCGTGTCATCATTTTCTAACATGATTAGGTTTTGAATTCTTTCAGGGACATATGCCCAATTATGAATGAACTGTTCCAATGCTTTTTCCTGGTCTTCATATCCCCCACCAACATGAATGACACATCGGTGTTTAAGAGGAATTCCCATTCTCTTTAGTAATTGTTCATGAAGATGTAATGCTTGAATGGATGTTTTTAATGTCGATACGTCCTTTGTATTGAGTACAACAAAGTGATCCGGGTGAAAATCAATTCTCATTGGGTGTTCTGATAGAAACTTCCTGATTTCTTTTAAAGGTTGTTCGAGCGGGGATAAATAATCCCAATCAGCTAATGCCTCATGATTCGCAAGTGGAATGAGACGTGAACTGAGGCGGAAAAACTGTATATCATGTGCCCGGTTATGCTTTAATATTCGAAGGCAATTTTCGATATTTGATCGCGCGATTCGTTCAAGCTTTCGAATGGCGGCTTCTCGATCCTTAATTTTGGTAAACTGACGAAATGTCATCGTTTGTGAAGGAGAACAATGATGTAGGTGTACGCTCATGGCAACGTATCCGAGTCGGACATACATTTCTTCCCCCTCCTT
Source organism: Bacillus kexueae (assembly GCF_022809095.1). GTDB lineage: Bacteria > Bacillota > Bacilli > Bacillales > Aeribacillaceae > Bacillus_BZ > Bacillus_BZ kexueae. The sequence goes on along the minus strand of NZ_JALAZE010000008.1, from coordinate 72,995 downwards.
CTTATTTGTTTGAGTTACGAACGTACCGTTTGTCTTTCATAAAGAGGCGCCAAAAATAAAAAAAGCCCGGAAATAAGATTAGGAAACCTACGATATAAGTGGTAAACAACGCTCGAAAAGTATTAGGATGTGTAAAACCTGATTCAATGGTGATTGTTGGATAAACGATATATGGTAAATGAGATATACCATATACATAGCTAGCGATTAAATATTGAGCAACAATTGCAATAACCGCTAATCGCGGCCACCCTTTTTTGTCTCCTTTTGCTCTTTTGAAAGGGTCATACAATGCAATTCCAGCTACTAAAAACATGGATACGGAGATGATTAGTAATGTACTATGGCTAATCATCTTCTCATAAAGCCAAGTTGCTTCTGTTTTCATCGTAATTAATATGAAAAAGGCAGAAACAAGTGATAATGGCCCTGTGATCATAGCGTCTCGACGATAAATGATGAAAGCTTCTTTCTCACGAGCTTCGTTCGAATAGTCTGCTAATAGTAATGAAGATAGAAAAAGGGTACTAAAAAAAGCGAAGCTCATAAATGCATATATGTGTGGACTTGTGATGAGCTTTGTTAAATGTAGTTGATCAACTCCATTCACGTTTACAATGTAATCTCCATGTGTAATCGGTAAAATTGTAATCAATAAACAAGGAATGAGAAATCCTGATATTCCAGATACGTACGTTAAAGGCTTTTCGTAATCTTTCACTGCATGAGAAAAAACGAGGAACCCACTTCGGATTGAAAGGAATAACAATATGATACTACCAGGGATTAATAAAACAGTCCCGAGTGTGAACGTTGCACCAGGAAAAAAGGTTACAAGCGCAACAACAATTGCCACAATGAATACATTTGTTACTTCCCATGTCGGCGATAAGTAGCGGTTAGCGATATTTGTCGCATTCGTTTTTTCACGATTAATATAAACCATTGACCAAAAACCGGCACCAAAATCCATCGTCGCCATGACAGCATATATAAACACAAACCCCCATAAAAGTGATATAGCTAAAATACTATCCGTCATGATGTCCCCTCCGATAATTCTTGGTGAACAGGATGTCGCTTAAAATAATGAAGAAGAACGAGAACGACAGCCGTTCCTAATATAATAAAAATGGCTGTAAATAAAATAAATAAAACGCCTAACTGAGTCGAGCCAGTAACTGCATCTTCCGTCTTCATCAGCCGGTAAATGACCCACGGTTGCCTCCCGGTACAAGCAAATATCCAACCAAATTCAACGGATAATAGTGCAAGGGGTCCTCCGAAAACGAGTGCCCATAAGTAGTAGCGTGGGAAATGCTTCTTCTTCAAAAACTTAATCCATATAATACCACCCCATGCCAGTACTAATAAGAGTGAACCGATTAATACCATCGCATTAAATAAGGTGTGAACGAACAAAGGTGGCCACCATTCACGTGGAAAATCATTTAATCCTTTAACTACTGTATCGAATCGGTCGCCAGCTAGAAAACTTAAAGCCCAAGGAATTTCAATTGCCCATTTGACTTCTTGAGTCTCTTCATCAGTGAATCCCCCAATAGCCAACGGTGCATAGGGTTGCGTTTCGAATAAGCCTTCAGCAGCAGCTAGTTTTTCAGGTTGATACTCATGTAGTAGTTGAGCCGATTCATGGCCATTAATGGCCGTCAATAATGAAAAAATACCACCAACTACTAATGCTAATTGAAAGGCTTTCCGATGAAACTGATAGACGGCTGATGTTCGGTTAGACTCCTTAAGCATCTTAAAGGCAGCAATGGAGCCGATGACGAATGCCCCTGTCATATAAGCAGATACCGCAACATGTCCAGCTGTAGTGATGAAACTCGGATTGAAAAAAGCGCGCCAAGGATTCACATCGACGATTTCGCCATTTTCAATGCGAAAACCCGCTGGTGTTCCCTCAAATGCATGCACATTCGTAATAAGAACGGCTGAGGCAACCGCACCAAGCGCTACAAATATTAGACTTAAAATTCGCATTGCAGGTGAAATACGGTCCGCTGCATATACATAAATCGACATAAATAATGCTTCAATAAAGAATGCGTAAATTTCAATTTGGAAAGGAAGTGCCATAACTTTCCCGATAACTTCCATAAATCCAGGCCAAAGTAATGACAGTTGAACACCGGCAATCGTACCAGAAGGAATGGCAACGCCTAATAAGACGGCAAATCCTTTCGTCCACCTATTGGCCATTATCGCGTAATCTCTGTCTTTTGTTTTTTGGTATAAAAGCTCAGCAAGCAACATCATGAGCGGTAATCCAACTCCAAGTGTTGCAAAAATAATATGAAACCCCATTGTGGTCCCAAACATCGATCGTGCAATGACTACATCATCCATGTAAAAAGCCCCTTTTCTTTCCAAAGTTCAATAGTATTATCCTCCACCTCCAAAATTTTCATTCGTGCTTTCCGAATGAAATGGTTGAAATTATATCTTGATTTTCGCTCGGAAGTTGATTATTATTCTCTATATGTAAGCGTTTGAGATGTCAGACGACTGATGACTTCTAGTTTAGGATAAGGAGTATTTTACAGATGAAAGAAAGAATTTTATTTTTTAGTTTTGGATTACTTTTATTAACATTAGGAGTTGGTCTCATCATCCAGTCCGGCCTAGGTGCTTCTGCTTGGGATGCATTAGCTGTTGGAGAGTCCAATATGTTCGGAATTACGGTAGGTACTTGTGTTTTTATCAACGGAGTTATCCTCATTATTCTTAATTCCTTTTTGTTAAAAAAGAAGCCTGAAATTTTAGCGGCGGTGACGATCTTAGTAATTGGGGCTTTAATTGATTTTTGGCTGTTAATTGTTCTTCAACCGTTCGTCCCTACAAACATTGTGTTCCAGTTTGTTTACTTAATTTCTGGGATTTTAGCAATGGGCGTTGGAGTTGCGATTTACTTACAAGCAAAATTTCCAGCTAGTCCTATGGATACGTTAATGGTCGCAATTCATCAACGCTTCGGGTTAAACCTTCGAAACGCTCGTATTGTGAGTGAAGGGTTTGCTTTAACACTTGCTTTTCTATTTAAAGGAGCCATTGGAATTGGGACAATCATTGTCACGTTAACACTAGGACTTGTTGTTCAACTTTCATTCCCATATTTTGAACAATTAATACAAAAAATGAGTCGTGAACAAATTGTGAAATCTTAACAATTGATTAAAAAAGCAGGTGAATAACTGATTCCCCTGCTTTTTTGTATTATCCATTTTTCCTTAAGCCCTTGTAGTTTCATGAAATTCATTTTTCCCATATAAGTTTTACTTATAAAATTAAAATCAAGTTAACCACCTAACCCCCTCCCCTTCAGTGTGAATATACTGTAATTAAGGAGGGAAATTGATATGGACAATGACCATCGTCTACTTGAACTTGCTGGTGTATGGATACAGGCAGCAGGAACAGCTATCTCAGCTATCGGAAATACCATTATTCTAACAGAGAAGACGATTATCGCAGAAGAAGTCGGAACGAAGCTTGTAATCTATGGAAATGGTCTGGAGGCTACAGGGAATTCTTTTCAAGCCATTGCGACTTCAAAAGAGTTCGAGAATACTGATGGGCAATCTCTTTCGATTCTTGGTTCATGGTTTCAGGCTGGTGGGAACATGACGAACGTAGTAGCAGGAACACTTTCTTTAAAAGGCCTTGATAGAGAAGGAAATGAATTAGATATCATTGGGGACTCCCTTCAATCAATAGGGGCGCTATTTGAAGCTTATGCTGAAACGTTAAGTAAGGAAGAGTTTTCTCAACTCAAGCTTACAGGTCTCTCCTTGCAGTCTGCAGGCGCATTACTTGAAGCTGTTGGGGTTGTGTATGTTTTAAAAGGTAAGGAAGAAGTCGGTGAACAAATTGAAACGTTTGGTAGCTACGCTCAAACAGCTGGTGCAACGATTGCTGCTATTGCAACAACAAAACAATATGAGTATGATTCAAAGAAGTTTCATCTTGGAGATTAAGTTTACATAATAAAATTATTGTTTATTATGTATTTACTCCTTCTAGCCCATTAGGTAAAATGAAGGAATATATTAACTATTCACTCAATGGTGTTCTACGAAAGGAGATAACAGAATGATTATTCGAAAAGCTACTGAAGATGATGTCCCTAACATGATGGAAATTTATAATGATGCTGTACGCCATTTAACGGCAACGTTTGATATCCAAGTAAAATCGTTAGAAGATCGATTACAATGGTTTCGTTCCTTTCGTGATCAAAATCCATTATTAGTTGCAGAAATGGACGGGAAGGTAGTCGGCTATTGTGGTCTTTCTCCGTTTCGTGAAAAAGAAGCATACAAGTATACAATGGAAGTTTCCTTATACATAGATCGAACGTATCGAGGAAAAGGAATTGGAAAATCTCTCTTACAAGAAATGATTGAAATAGCAAAAGTCTTACAAATTCATTGTCTAATTGCAGGAATTACAACAGGAAATGAGGCAAGCGTTACATTACATGAACGATTCGGATTCGAATTTATTGGCCGATTTAAAGAAGTGGGATTTAAATTTAATGAGTGGCAGCATGTCGATTTTTACCAACTTTTATTATAAATACATACATCAATGAAGTCATAAGCATGGGATACTTATGACTTCATTGGAAAAGTAAGTATAACTGTTGTCCCTTTATTTTTCTTACTATGAAAGGTAATGGTACTATGATGTCTTTTCATTATTTTCATGCTTACAGCTAAACCAAGGCCAGTTCCTTTTTCTTTTGTTGAATAAAAAGGTTCTCCCAGTCTTTTGATCCGATCTTCATCCATACCAATTCCGTTATCTTTTATTGAAATAAAAAGTTTATTTAACTTGGTATAGAGATCAATGTCAATGTTTCCACGTGAGTCATCTTGTTTCATTTTGATGGCTTCAATACTATTTTTCAAAAGATTAATGAATACTTGTTTAAGTAGATTAGGATCCCCTAATATGTGGACGGGCTTTTCATATGTGTGGATTTGAATGTCTGTATCATACATTTTTGCTTCCGGGTGAATCAAATAGGTCACCTGGTGAATTAATTCGGTCATTTCAATAGTTTCAAATTGTATGGACTCATTTTTACCTAAGTAAAGCATTTCGCTCGTAATGCCTTCAATTCTTTCGATTTCAGAAAGGATAAGCTGCAAATGCGACTGTTGGTCATTAGACCCTTCTTTCATTAACTGGATGAACCCTTTAATCGATGTTAATGGGTTACGAATTTCATGAGCAACAGAAGCAGCAAGCTGACCAATGACATACATTTTTTCATTTTTAATCATGAGCTCTTCATTACGTTTATGCTCGGTTATATCTTTTGCAATGCCGTATAGACCTGTTACGTCCCCCTTAATGACAATCGGAAGTAAGGTCATCCGGACAATGATTGGACCATCAAAAGTTATTTCAAAAGTCGCAGAATCTCCTTTTAATACATCATTCATTCTTTTTTCTACATAAATTGAATCATGATTTTGAACAAATTGTAAAAAGGATGTCCCAATAAGTTTTGAGGTGGTTTGTTGAAACATTTGTTGACCGGCAGAATTAATCGCTAATAGCATTCCTTCCTTACTTAATTCAAACACTGCATCTGGATTTTGTTGAAATAACGATTGATATCGTAACGTATTTGCTTGTAATTCAAGCTCTTTTTCTTTCAATTCATTCGTTGATTGAATAATTTGTTTTGTTCGTTTATTAATGAGTACAAATAATACGATTCCAGTAATAAGGACAAAAAACCACCCTTTATACCGTTGGAAAGTTAGAAAGTCCCCCATCCCATTGTTACTTAAAAAATAGGAGACTTGATCGGAAAAAATAATCCATAAGACACCGATAAAAATATAGATGAAAGCTATTTTTGAAGCGACGCGGTAGGCTGTTGCATGCATGGTTATTCTCCCTTGATGAAGGTATTCTTTCTCTTAACTTTTCGACTAAGAGCCCTTTTTATGCGTAATACGCTCTTTTCTTTCATCTTTGCTTCAAACATTATGTCGATGTTATACCCTTTAAATAAGGAAACGGCATCAAAATAATCTTTAAGTAAAATAAAATCATGATGTGCTCGATCGGTTGGAGATGTTTTACCAGAGCTTAAATGAATTTTTGGGACTTGAGATTCTCCCCAGCTTTGAACGATTGTAGTGATTTCATCGTTTAATTCAAAGTTCGTATGGTGACAACGATGGTGATGATAGTCAAAGCAAATGGGGATATTTGTCTCTAAGTGGATGTCAAGAACATCATGAATTGTAAAAATTTTATCGTCGTTTTCTAGCTTTAGTTTTTCTTTTATTTCGTTTGGTAGATCATGATACCTCTTAATGAATCGTTTTTTCGCAGCTTCTTTATCTCCATATGCTCCACCAACGTGAGTAATCATATCGGTTGCTCCCGTTAATTCCATCAGCATTGCATGATAATGAAAATCAAGAAGTGAATTATGATAGACCTTATCATTCGGTGTATTTAAGATAGAATATTGTCCAGGATGCATCGATAGCCTTGAGCTACTTTGTTCTTTTAGTTTTCTGATAGTTAAAGTTAGACGTAAAACTTCGTCATCCTCCCACCATTTCCATTGGTTAATAGGATGAGTGGCAAATGGAATAATATCGCTGCTTAAACGGTAAAAGTCTATGTGGTGATGAATATTCCATTTAAGAATCTTAATCGTTTCATTAAGATTTTCAATTGCCAGTTTACGAATAATCGAAAGGCCTTCCTTTTCTACTGTTTTTAAACGACACGTTTTAAATTTAGACGGAATGGTCATGTTGACGCAAGCGTATCCAAGCTTCATAAAACTCCTCTTAAGCAAATGTAAAATTAATATGTATTATTCCCGAGGGACGTTTAAATAAACAAAATCTCCTCAGTAGCCCGATATTCGCTTGGTGAAAAACCGGCATATTTTTTGAATGTAGAACTAAAGTAATTTGGCGTATTAAACCCTAGTTCATCCGAGATTTGTTCAATGGTTTTGTTCGTATGTCTGAGCTGCCATACTGCATGTTGTAAGCGAACGAACGTTACGTATTCCACAAAACTTCGACCGGTTTCTTGTTTAAATAGTCGACAAAAATACGGAACACTAATAGAAGCGCTTTTGGCAACGCGGGATACTGTTAAATCCTCTTCATGAAAATGATTCATAATATAGGATGTGCATTTAGAAATGGTGTCATTTTTGGTAATGTCGTCATAATATCGCAGCGATAGGCGCTCAAAAGGTGGAGTTCTCCTCGCCTTTCTTCCTTCCCGATAGGAATGGTGAAGCTGAATAGGTTCTCGGTAGATCGTTCCGACTCCGATAAATAAGTAAATACTGTAATCAGAAATTAAGGATTCGATACAATCTAAGAGTATTTTCTCCCCTTCCAACCAATCTTTAAATCGCATATAAATTGAAGGAACATGTGCTAATAAAACGAGGTGTTTACGATACGTTAAAAAAGATACGTCATGCCCGATTTCTGAAAAGCGACTTTCTAAATGATGGCGAATCAATACAGATGGATGCCACCCTTCTTTTTCTCGTTTTTCGAGATTTTTCACAAACCCTTGTATGAAAATGACGACGTTAGGGATAGTTAATTTAGGTAAATATTTTTTGGTTTCAATGATTTCATGTTCTGATGCAACTTCTCCTCTTAACAATCGTCGTAAAAACGCTTCTTCAAACGGAATATGATGTTTTACTATGGATGTACTTGTTTCCATCTCCTCATACATCTCATGATAATTCGGAGTATCAACTTGTATGGACTCCATTCGTTCCATAACTTTTTTCAGCTTTCGAACGAAATGACTTTTCCGCAACGGTTTCACGAGAATATCTTGGACACCTAAATCTAATGCAAGAGGTGATGTTTTTAATAATGATGGATCTAAGATAACGATAACTTTACAATTTTTATTTTTCTTTCCTAATCGAGAAATTTTTAACCAGTCGAACAGTTGTCTTATTTCAATAATTGCGAGATTCGCCTCGCTGGAGATATTTGTAAACGTATACATTTTTTCGTTCATACAATTCGATAACCAGTTGATTATGAAATTTTTATCCTCCGATTTTTCAATGGATAGATAGATGTTCATCACCTGATGTTTCCCCCTTTTTTTCTCCAAACCCTTTCTATATTTATTTTACTAAAAATCTCTGTTTTTGAGAAAATATTAAATATTTATACATTTCTGATAATTTATTGTAAGGTGTTTCCCTTCTAGTTTTTGTACAATCAAAACAAGCAGCATCTACAACAAAACAAGCTGCAACAGTTAAGCAAAGGGGGAATTCTTTTGGCGGGAGAATACAAAGAATATGATTATGTTCCAGCCGGTTCAATCGATGTGTCAGAATTAGAGCCACTTGACTCACAAACTGACCGCTTGATGAAGCAAGAGTTTAAGACGGGGTTTAAGTTAACAATTTTCTACTATGCCTTTATTCTCGCAATTCCAGTATTAAATTGGTTTGCGACAGATTTTATGTTTTCGAACATGTGGGGCGGCATGAGCTATGCTTGGTTTTTAACAAGCATTGTTGCTATGGCAATGGCTTTTATTATTGCGTTGATTCATACCTACTTGTATGAGAAGCGATCAAAAGAACTTCAATCTCCTGAAGAAGAAAGGAGAAAAGCGTTATGATTTCTACATTATTTGAACCAAAGTATTTTTTAACATTTATCCTACTTGGAACTATCGTTTATATCACCTATTTAACAAAACGAAACACAACTTCTTCAGATTACTTTGTAGGTGGTCGAAGCTTTGGGTGGTTTACAAACGGTTCTGCCATTGCAGGTGATTATTTAAGTGCAGCTACGTTTTTAGGATTAGCGGGTCTTACTTTTGCCTTAGGATATGATGGAGCATATTATGCGTTTTGTTTCTCCATCGGGTTAACTCTCTTGGCTATTTTCGTTGCCGGACCGCTTAGACGTTTTGGAGCATATACCGTAGCGGATTTTTTAGCGTACCGCTTCCATTCAAAACGAGCAAGACTTGTAGCGGTAGCTGTCGTATTAGCCATTTCAGGGTTTTACGCTGCACCGCAATTACTGGGAGCAGCTCAGATATTAACGATGTTTTTCGGTACAAGTTATGAATTTGGTATTATTTTCACTTGTTCAGTCATGATTTTTTATGTTGGCGTTGGTGGAATGAAAGGCACGACGTTGAACCAAGCTTTAGAGCTTTGGATTCGTCTAGGTGCATTCGTCCTAATGGTAGCTGCAGCTGTTTATGGCGGTTTGCATTATGACAAAATTTTAGCAGCCATCAGTGAATTCAAAGGGGTTGTTGTCGGTACAGGCCAATTTGCACCAGATGGACAAGATGTATCGTTTGACGGCTCGACGTGGACGGGTACTGGAAACTTCTTCCCTAACTTTTGGCAAACTTTATCCATGACAATTGGATTATCACTCGGTACGATTGGTCTCCCTCACATACTTCTTCGATTCTACACAAATCCAGACGGTCGTTCAGCACGTAAATCTGCTATTATGGCTATTTCAATCGCAAGTTTATTCTTCTTCTTTGCTGTATATTTAGGCGTTGTCGGTCGCTCCATCTTTTTAAGTGGAAACGCGAGCGATGCTGTTATGAAAGACTTAGTAGCTGGGGGAACAAATATGGTTATCCCATCTACTGCACAGGCACTTGGCGGGGAATGGTTGCTTGGTTTAGTCATTGCGGGTGCATTCGCAGCTATCTTCTCGAATCTATCCGGTTTATTTATCGCAAGTTCTGGAGCTGTAGCTCATGATTTGTACGCAAGCTTATTTAAGAAAAATTTAGGCGAAAAAGAACGTGTTGTAGCTGGTAAAGTAGCCATTGTTCTATTAGGTATTTTCTATGGAATTTTAGGTTTAATGGTTAAAGATGCTTCTATCGGACATCTTGTCGCTCTTGCATTTACAGTCGCAGCTAGTACCTTTACGCCAATCTTTATTCTTGGAATTTGGTGGCGCGGAATGACGGAAAAAGGAGCCATTGCCGGTTTAGTCATGGGACTTCTTTCATCCATGTACATGATTTTCTTTGCTGATACACTTCCTGCTTTTCTTCAGTTAAAAGTACCAGGAATTATCACAGTTCCAATCGGCTTCTTATCTGTATACCTCGTGTCAAAATGGGATCGAAAAGTCCCTGCAGATGTAAACGACTTTATGCGTAAAGTACATTCAAAAGAATCGGATGCAGCTTAAATCCTTATAGGTGTGAAAACGAATTAAACGTTTTCGCACCTTTTTTATTTTCTAATCCTCCCGCTGTATAAAATACGTGGTTCTCATTATCCTAATTACTAATGGAATTTGGAAGGAGATGGTTTCGTGGAAACAGAATCCCATGTAACATTACACGGATTTAATAATTTAACAAAGTCATTAAGCTTTAACATGTATGATATTTGTTATACGAAAACGAAAGAAGAACGAGAAGCATACATTGCGTATATCGATGATTTTTATAGTGCAGAACGATTAACAACCATTTTAAAGCATGTAGCTGATATCATTGGAGCTCATGTTTTAAACATCGCGAAACAAGATTATGTCCCTCAAGGTGCAAGTGTCACGATGCTTGTGTCTGAAGGTCCTGTTGTAGAAGTACCTACTGAAACGTATGAAGAGTCACCAGGGCCATTACCAGAATCGGTTGTTCTTGCATTAGATAAAAGTCATATAACTGTTCATACATATCCTGAGTATCATCCACACGAAGGGATAAGCACATTTCGAGCGGATATTGATGTTTCGACATGTGGAGAAATTTCACCATTAAAAGCCCTTCATTATTTAATTCATTCGTTTGAACCTGATATTATGGTCATTGATTATCGAGTGCGTGGATTTACACGTGATATTAACGGGAAGAAGCTTTATATAGATCATGACATTTCATCCATTCAAAACTACATCCCGGACGAAATAAAGGTTAAATACGATATGATTGATGTGAACGTGTATCAAGAACATATGTTTCATACGAAATGTAAGCTTCGTGAATTCGATTTAGATCAATATTTATTTGGACAAACAAAAGATAAAGTTATGGAACAAGAATATCATCCTATTACAGAGATTTTGAAAAAGGAAATGGATGAAATTTTCTATGGAAAGAATATGGATAGAACCTAAACGAAGGAGAGCATGTATTTGCTCTCCTTCAGTGTTAATTCGTATTTACCAGATCTTTTTTCTTCGACAGTCTGCTAATGAATAACACTCCACCAACAACGACAATTGGAAGTAACCATTTGATCCAAACGTTTTGTGCAATAAACGGTTTAATAAACGGTTCATCGAGCATCATTTTCGCAGCAGTATAGGCTATTACTGCGGCCCCTACTGTAATGATAATTGGAAAACGATCAATCCATTTTAGAATTAACGTACTTCCCCAAATTACGATAGGAATGGAAACAATTAGCCCGATAATGACTAAGGCAAAGCTTCCATGTGCAGCGCCAGCAACTGCTAATACATTATCGATACCCATTAACGCATCTGCGATAACAATGGTTTTGATGGCACTCCAGAAGCTGTTTCCAGATTGAATATTATGGGACTCTTCCCCTTTTAGTAGCTTAAAGGCAATCCATATAAGTAGCAAACCACCGATAAACAATAAACCTGGAATTTGGAGTAACCATACAACAGCTAACGTTGCGACAGAACGAATAAAAATCGCCCCAAATGTCCCCCAAATGACCGCTTTCTTTTGTTGTTCCTTCGGTAAATTCCTAGCAGCCAGCCCTATGACAATGGCATTATCGCCAGCTAACACTAAGTCAATGATAATGATTGATACTAGTGCTGACCAAAAGTCGGGTGTGAAAAAATCCAAACGTCATCACTCCTAAATTGATGCAACATCGACGTTCTTTAACAGTATGGCGTTATGTGGTGTAAATCATGTTGTAAGATTCTTTCCATTAAAAAACACAGGCTTAAAGAACCTGTGCTTTTTTACATTTAGTTTCATTCTTCTTCCTTTTCCCGTACATAATGTATGTATAAACAATTATTACGATGAACGAAAGGCCAATAATATACAACCCATTCCAATCACTTGAAGACCCAGTTATTTTCCATACTTGAAACGGAATAGTGAGAAAGAATACAAAGAATAATACACCTATAATCATTTGGCGAAAAGCTTTCATTAATTTATTCGAAATTTTATCAGACTTCGCTATTCCTAAAATCGACAAATGAAAGCCTACACAACTAATTGCAAGCAAGGCCCATGACAGAATAGAGTCTATTGCTCCTCTGGTGTAAAGGTACGAGCTGCAAATTCACGATCTAATAAAAACATGCCGTTCGTATCGTTATTAATACGCTTCAATTTGACGATGATATTATCAAAAAGCGCTTCCTCTTCAATTTGTTCATCGATGTACCATTTTAGGAAATGGATTGTTCCGTGATCACGCTCGTCTAACGCTAAATCCGAAAGAGCGTAAATGCGTTTCGTCACTTCCTTTTCGTGTTGAAAAGCGGATTCAAAGCAATCTAAAATGGACTGAAAGTCATTTTTCGGAGAACGATATCCAGAAATAATGGCACGCTCCCCGATATCATTTAAATAATTAAAGATTTTCATTCCGTGAAAACGTTCTTCTTCTGCTTGAACTAAGAAGAAGTTGGCAAAGCCATCCCAGTTTTCCGCTTGGCAATAAGCGGCCATAGCTAAATAAACATTTGCAGATTCGAATTCAAAATTCATTTGATCAATTAGTCCTTGTACAAGTTTTTCACTTGGCATGATGTAGTCTCCTCTCAATGTATCTCTCCATTAGGATACCACAAATTTTGGTACTTATCAGGTAAAAAAGTTACATCATTTCATTAAAAACAGCAATCGCTTCTTCTTTTTGTTTATCGGATACATGAGTGTAGATTTGTGTTGTATTGATGTTTTCGTGGCCAAGTAGCTGCTGTACCGTACGTAAATCAATTCCTCTTTTGACTAAATACGTGCCGAATGAATGACGCAGCTTATGACTTGATAGCGGCTTCGATTGTAAGTATTCAAAACCATTTGCTGTTTGTAGTTTTTGAAAAGCTTGTTTTGTGACATGTTGAATCGTCCGATTGGCAATCCGCTCCCCTTTTCTCGTTAAAATTAACGCATGTTCATGCCCTTTTTGAGGTGTTGGACGATGATTCGCTTCATATTCTATTATTTGGTCATACACCGGATTCGCTAACGGTAAAAATCGGGTCTTATTCCCTTTTCCTCTTACGATTATTCCTTTTTGACTACGATCAATGTCACCAATGTTTAACGCAGATACTTCCATGACACGCAATCCACTATAAGCCATTAACATGACAATAAGCTTATTGCGAGTATATAAACTTGTGCGTTGTATGGAATTAAATAATACTTTTAATTCTTCCTCATTTAAATAGGTAGGAATAGAATCTTTTTTTGATTTAGCAGGGTCTACTTCCATTGCCGGATTCCTAGTTGCCAGATCATACTTCATCATTGCTTTAAAAAATAAACGAATTGCCATTAATCGTCGGTTTCTACTTGAAACACTATTCGATTTCTCGTTTCGCAATGAACGCAAAAACAAATGAATATCTGTCTTTTTAATTTGACTGATTGGAACGTCATTCCCCTTAATCGAAATTAAATACTCAAAAAACATCTTTAGATCATGAACGTAATGTCTTTGCGTATTGCTGGAATACCCCATATCCTCCATATACATTTCAAACATATCAATGCATTCATTTCGTTCCATTTTTGATGTCTCCTTTTAGACATTTAGCTACACAAGAAATTCCATTTTATTGCGTATAATATATCTTACACGCAATAAAAGGTGTTTGAAAAGGGAATTTTGAAGAAAAATGAAGGTTTTCCTCATATTGTTCAAAACTTTTATTATAGAAGGTATTAGCAATCGAAATGGTGACGATAAAGATGAAGAATGAAAGATGTGTTTAATCAATTGCTTTAAGCTACATTTCGTACACTGGATCTTGCCTTTCCCCAACCTTTATTAAATGAAATACAAAAAACAGTTACCTAGGTTTTGAAAAGTTTTAAAGTCTTTTTAACTAATATTAGCTGTCCCCAAAAAATATTTTACTGTTAAGGTTCATTTTCTCTTAGCATTATATATTCTTTAATTCTAGATCAATTAAATCTAATACCCTTACTACATAGCCTTCTTCATGTGGTAGAAAATGATGCTTTCTTATTGTTTTGTTTATTTTTTCTTTTTTTCCATAACTATTAACTTCAATTCCACTCGCTTGAATTTCATGAATATTCCCTTTCCAAAGATTACAAAAAGAATGGAATTCTATTTTCAACACTCCTGAGACTTCTTCTGGTTGAAAAATATATTTATCCTCTAATTTTTCATTACTTATATATAAAAATACATTACCCAACTCTCTATCTACAAAATTATCTTGAATGATCTCATCCTTGATAACTCCTAGTGGAATTAGGTCTTCAAAGTATACTTTTAATCCTAGTTCTTCTTGTAGCTCTCTTATACCGTCAGAAACACACTCGTTAAATAAAATATGACCAGCTGCAGAAATATCTAATAGATTAGGATAATCCTTTTTATGTTTACACCGTTTCTGAAAATGTATGTAATCTCTTCCTTCTTCCCTGCTTATAATCCAACAATGAAACGTTTCATGCCAGTACCCCTTTTGGTGAACTTCATTACGCGATGCTACGCCTAGGTGATTCCCTTTAGCATCAAAAATATTAAGGTGTTCTATTTCCATATTTTCAAAACTCCTTTTCTTTCAGTTTTTTGATATGCGAAGAATTTTTCGTTTCATTAGTTCGTCAGACGATTTAATTTGTTTCGGGGAAATTTCTAAAACTATTATAAATATTAAATCACATTGTTTTCCATTTTGATACATTTATTTCCTTTTTGTTGTTGAGAAAGAAGATGGTTTTCATTTCTATTTCTTTGTTTGTGTTCTGTTTTAATCTAAACGCGTCTATATTTTTTAGTTCGGAGCTTCACCATATGTTTTTCACACCTTTGTAAAATGAGAAAAAACACCTCGAAAATCTTTTTAAGGGAGGTGCTTTTACATGTCATATTTTATTTTGTAACTTGATTTCAAGAAGCAACGGTTTATTCCGTGAAACCGTTTAGTATACGTTTTTTTTAATGGTTTTAAAATTAGGTATTTCTGACATGGATATAAAAAAATCACTACTTCTTTTTCTCGATTTCAAATAACAACTGGGCCATTTTTTGATAGCCTAAATCATTAGGGTGAACGTGATCTATAGACAAATATTCTTGTTTATGATGTCTAAATAGGGAATACACAGGTATAATTTTGACGTATGGTTTTGAACTGTAAGAATGAATATGCTGGTTAAATGCACGAATCCATTTTTCAGCAAGAGGAATTTGCGGAAATGGGTTATATAAATCGAGGATCATGATGGAAAACGGATTGCTCTTTCCTTTTGCATCGTAGATTGTCGCTAAAATACGCTTGTAATTTTGACAGCATTTTTTTAACGCTTGAATAAAAACAATTTGATTTTGTTGCTCTTCATATGTTTTCGTTGCATCTATCAAATCGTTTCCTCCAGCAGTAATCGTAATGATTTCTGCTTCTTTAACACGGTTCATTACTGTTGGCTGTTGAAAAATACTTAATACTTCTTCTGAAGTAATTCCCGATTTTGCATATATGTCTGGACATACATGTTCTTCGTAATGTGATTGCATTTTGCATGCAAAACGATGAACGAAACCTGGTGACATGAAAGAAGCGCCTACACCCACCGTAAGTGAATCTCCTACAGCTACATAATCTATACTCATAACGACTCTCTCCTCAGTTTTAGCCTATTGTCATTGTATTCCTTACGGCTGTAGGAGTGATTTTTTGGGTTAATCCAATGTGTTCACGAACAAACAAAATTGTGACTTTAAATTTAGTTTTTCTTTTCGTAAAACTAGCCAATTTTAATCATCAACTTCTTCATACGGAATGTCTTTTTTTGTTTCGTTTAATTCCATTTTAGTAGAAGAATCCGTCTTTTCACCACGCTCAAGATCGTTGAAAGGCGTGTAATGATTAGAGGGTACTTCCATTTTCTTACGTAACATTTTATCGAGAATGACGACGATTGATCCCACTATGACAGCAAGGAAGATGAATTGCATTTTATCACCTCTTAGATATATAATGAGCCACATGGCTTTAAAGACCAAGTGGCTTAAAGATTTTTTTCGTAGGAAAAAAGAAGGATAAGAGGAATTCGTTGTCTTCGTTTATATTCTTCTTCGCTTGAAAAATTTTCATGTTTAGGTGTTCCTTCTCGTAAGTCTAGAATGGTAAATCTACGATTTGTTAAGGACTGAAAGTAATGTTCAATCGTCCGATGGTATTTGACTACCATTTTTTCAATCCAACGCTCTTTTCTTTCCCCTTCTTTAAAATAATCATCAACAATCCAATTGCTTCGCTTATCATTACACTGTTTACTTAGAAATGAAGATGTCGTAAGAGGGTGTTGAATACTAAAGACAAATTTCCCTTCCCTTTTTACCGTTTTATATACTTGCTAAAAAGAGTTGGTCAATATCAGATATGTAGTGAACGACCATTCGGGATGTAACGATATCAAACTGATTGAGTGGAAATGAGTAGGATTCAAGTGACTCATGAATAATTTGACCTTTATCTTTCTGGATGTTTTTTCTCGCAACTGACACCATTTGAGTAGATCCGTCAACACCGATATAAGCGGCTGCCCCTTTCTGAAGCAATTCTTTTCCAAATGTAGCATCACCACATCCTAAGTTTAAAATCGCTTTGTTTTGGACATCGTCTATTAATTCGAAAATAATAGGTTATTCAATTGCGTTGTTCGGACTATCTTTTCTTCCTCTCCTTTTCATAAAATTTGTGAAGAAGTCTTTTTGATCATAAATACTTGCTCCTTTGAACTCCACGTCAAAAACCACCTTCCATCTTACTAAATGAATATCTATTGATTGTTAATGATTTTGATAAAGTGATGTACAATTTTTGCGGTTAGCCCCCAAATCACTTTATCCTTATATAGATAAAATAATTCGTCAAAGCCCCTTATTTGCCATGGGTAGTTTTTACCTTGAGGAATGAGATGAAAGGGAAAGGATTCTTCTGGTTCTGGTTTTAAATTCACATGGTAACAGTTTGGCTCATTCGTTAGAAAATAGGCTAATGGAACGGAAAAAATTTCTGCTACTTCGTCATCATTTGGTTTGATTGATTCAAATGGTGTATGTAAAAAACCTGCGTATAGATGTAGTATCATTTGATTCGGACTGACGATATAGTCTAGCGGAAAGATAGTTGATATAACTTCCGGCGTTATATTTAATTCTTCGATTGTTTCTCTTATGGCAGCTCCTTTTGAGTTTTGATCTGTTTTATCAACCTTTCCACCAGGAAAACAAATTTCTCCAGGCTGCCGACGTAAGGATGCCGACCGTACTTCGAATAGTAAATGATCTTCTCTGTTCCGCTTAATAATTGGAACGAAGATTGCGTAGTGACGAAATTCGGATTCCCCCATGATTGTTGGTGTTCGATTTAATAACTGGTCTGAAAGCCAATCTTTCATCTAAAAAAATTCCTTTCTTTTTTCTTTCTTATCTTTTTCGGTAGAAATTCATGAATTCCTTCTCCATTAAATCTTATTGGAAAAAGAAAAGGGGCAAAAGCGCCCCGAGTTTCTTCCTATTTAATATACATCTTTACGAGTAAATGAATAGAACGCAATGAAAATCGCAGTAGCTCCCCACGCTGCTAAAACGGAAATTGAAAACCCGAGGGTCATTCCTTCAATGGGTGGAGCAAACCCACGTAAGTAATCAGTTAATCGGAGGTTAATCATAAATAAATATTTAGCAGATTCCCACGATGAGATTGTATTGGATAAAATGACACCGGAAATCAGGCTAGCTAAAATAATTCCCATCACAGCAGCAGTGCTCCGCATTATTACAGAAAGCATAAATGTTAACGATCCTACTATAATGGCAACGAACCAAACGAGACCAGCTTCCATTAAAATGTATTGCCATTGAGGAATTAAATGAACATTTTGAGTTGAAAGCTCTCCATTCACAGACTCAAACCCGCTTAAGATAGGTAAATTCCATCCGCCATACCCTAGTACAATTCCTGAGATAAGGTATGAGAGTAAAATGACAATCCATACGATGAGTGAAACAGATAGAATCATGGCTAAAAGTTTACTCAGTAAAATTCGCGAACGTTTAACCGGCCTCGTTAAGAGTAGTTTAATAGTTCCCCCACTTGCTTCTGATGAAACTAAATCAGCTGCGATCACCATAACAAGGAGTGGGATAAATAAGTCGATTGCATTCTCTAAGAAGATTCGGATAAACGTTGGTGCACCAGGAGCTTGCGGATTAATGTTTTGTTCCAAATAAAATTTTTGTTGATCAATTAGCGTCCGTAAATATTCTTTATACTCATCAGACATACTGCTTGAATTCAATCGGTTCTCCGCGTCGATAATATCTTGTTGTAATTGGGCACGCCAATCGGTCGTTCCGAGTCGTTCGGTAATCCGTTGAATTTCTCGAAACTGTGCATATGTAAACATTGCAACAAGTACCGCGACAATTGCCGAAATAATTAATAACTTTCGTTTCCGGCTAATTTTAATCATTTCATTGAAAATTAGGTTAATCAATGGTCTCCCCCCCTGTAAGTTCAATAAATAAATCTTCTAAGGTAGGGAGCTTTGGACTCATTTCCTTTACCGTAATACCAGATGAAACAAGCTTTTCATTCCATTCTGGTATTTTATTTTTGTATAAAGGGGTGAGGAGCTTTCCGTTTTCATCCTCCGTAACATTTACTTCTTCCCCCAACAGAGCGTATGCTTCTTCTTTTGGCTCCACTTCCCATACCATTCGCTCTCGTTCGGAAAGTAATTGTTGGACGGTATCAACCTTTATAATTTCTCCTTTTGACATAATTGCCACGCGATCACACATCAATTGAATTTCACTTAGCAAGTGAGAAGAAACGAGCACGCTCAAACCTTCCTTTTCAGCAAGGGAACGGATGAACTCACGCATTTCACGAATACCGACTGGATCCAATCCGTTTGTAGGCTCGTCCAAAATTAATACATCGGGCTTACCGAGAAGTGCTTGCGCAATTCCGAGTCGTTGTCGCATTCCAAGGCTATATGTACTCACACGATCATCAATCCGGTTTTGAAGACCAACAAGCTCTACAACTTCATTAATACGTAAAGGTGAAATCGATGGTACCATGCGAACGAAATGTTCCAAGTTCTCACGACCTGTTAAATACGGGTATAGTTCAGGGTTTTCTACGATACAACCGATATGTTTAATCGCTTTAGTGAAATCCTTTTCAAGGTCCTGTCCACCTATGGAAATACGTCCTTTTGTTGGTCGAATTAAACCGACTAACATACGAATAGTGGTTGTTTTACCAGCTCCGTTTGGTCCTAAAAATCCAAAAACCTCCCCCTTTTGTAGTGAAAAGGATACTCCTTTTATGATGGTTTTTTTGCCGATTCTTTTAACTAAATTTTCGACGATTAACGTTTCTTTGTTACTCACTTCCTTCGGCCTCCTCTTTAAATGTAATTAAGGAAGCGACACGTTCTCCCATCAATTTATAACCATTTCCGTTTGGATGGAATTGGTCTGTGTATAGGTAATCTTCCAAATGAAGTTCAAAAATGTCATAAGTCGGAACCGCAATGATGTTATCATACGAACTAACAACATTCGCTGAGTGAAAATTCCATTCCCTAACAATATTCGTTGTCGTTTCTTTTTCAAGAATTTCACTAAATGGATTGTACAAAGAAACATAGTATATAACGGCTGTTTTATTTACAGAGCGGATGCTTTGAAAGATTGCATGTAAATTCTCAGTAAATTTATCCTGTGTAGAAGAAATTTGTTCCTTGGACAAATCTCTTAAAATGTTTCCGCTTTGGAATAAATCGTTTCCGCCAATTGTCATCATAATTACATCTGCCTGCGCAATTTGTCGTTTGACTTCTGATTCTTTTAATTGTTGTATAAGCTCTTCTGAACGTAATCCTCGTATAGCAAGATTAGATACGTTAATCTCTCGTTCTGTTCGCTGTTTAAGTTCATCTACCGCGAAACCTACGTACCCCTTCCCATCTTCGTCACCGATTCCTCTCGTTAATGAATCACCTAATGCAACGATGTGTAAATGGGATGAGTCTTTCTTTACGTTGGTTTCTTCTTCCTTTTCCTTTATTAAAGATGATATGTTCGATTCTCGTACGAGAAATTGATCATAAACCATCACACCAAACCCTGCTATACATAAAGATGTAGCAAGAGCTGAAGTGATCGTTAGTGCTTTCCATACTTTCAAAATCTTTCTCCTTCCAAAAGTAATTTTTTTAGAATAATGAATGAATTCTACATATGTCTTTCGATTTCATATCGTATATTTCCTTCTTTGAATTCGACCTAGTTGTTTTGATAATTCTTCATGAATGATTGATCAATATAGTGCTTTAATAACCAAGGAATCCTTCCTTTCAAAACAAGGGAATGATAGACGAGAAGTGCTTGTCTATTCCCAACGGAAAGAATGGATAAATAGCGTTTTTGAGGTCGATACGCGATTAATGGCTTGTTATTTAGTAATCGTGTAATATTTTGGAGCAATATCGGTCCTTGTTTCACAGCAAACACACCGTTTTTCGGCAATCCATTCTTTGAAAAATGAATGCAATCTCCTGCACCTAAAATGTGAGGATTGTCGACACATTGCAACGTTTCCCGTACGTGCAAAAATCCATCCTTCGTTGGTAAAGAAGATTCCTCAAAAATAGGAGGGGCAGAATTACCTGTTACAGCTAGTAAGCTCGTATATGGAATCGTTCGTCCAGCATTGGTTGTAATGGTGGTATTTCCAACCTTTTCAACCTCTTCATCTTCCATTACTACTAAGTCTTTCAAATAGTGTCTTAACTTCTGTCTTGCTTTCGGATTCATATTGGCTAACAGCTTTGATTTAGAAATAATCGTAACGGAATTAGGATAACCGTTATTTTTTCGCCATACCGCTAATGAAAGTGCGAGTTCAACACCCGAAGCACCACCTCCGATGATGACTGGAAGCTTCGTAGAACGCAACTGATGGATAGAGCTTGGAAATAAATAATTAGGTTTAATAGATAAGCTATTCGGAAGTGTAGGAATTATGGATCCGATATCAAAAGATAATATGTCGTATGAAAGTCTTTTTCCATTTGATAACAAAATTTCTTTTGTATTGGAATCAACTTTATGTACTTTCCCCATTAAAAAGGTAACATTCGTTCGATTACATAAGTCTTGTAAATCGATTTTGATTTCTTCTTCCGAATAGATCCCTTCTGTATAACTTGAGAACATTCCCGAATAATATTGATATCGGTCTGGTGATATTAAAATAACGTTACTTGATAGTAATTCCCTCGCATGTCTAATGCAGTGAAGGTGTGCGTGGCCACCTCCAACGAAAACAACTGTTTTCAAACATTCCCCTCCTTTCTACCTATAAGTGTACGATTATCTGCTTGGCTAGTACCGTAATATGTCTTACATCTTCTCTTTATCTTCAAAAATCTTTTTCTCCCTCCATCTACCTTTCTGGTAATAAACTAAAACCAACAGACTACTTATGACAAAGCTTATTGCGATTCCAATGGCAATGCCATCTTCTCCAATTAAAGATGAAACCCAATAAGTAATGGGGTAACGAAGCAACCAGAAAGATAGAATGTTGAGAATGAGTACAGGGTACATTGCTCCTGCAGCTCGTAAAATACCATTTAACATAAAGTTAATTCCTAAAAACGGATAAAAGAATGCAATCGTCGTTAAGTAGGATGTACCAAAGGATATTGCGCTTTCTTGGCGGACAAACCATTCAACCCCATTTTGACCTACGAAAACAACCACACAAGCTATCATCGTCATCACGAGAAAGTTATAAAGCGTTCCGTATTTCGCTATTTTATTTACTCTTTCCCAGTTCCTTGCTCCAATATTTTGTCCAGCCATACTTGTAACCGCCGTACTCAAAGCGAAAGCAGGAAGCATAATTAAGCTGTCTAAACGTTGCGCAGCAGCATAGCCAGCTACCACCTCTTCCCCAAATGGTGTTACAACACTCATAATCGCCATGACGCCTCCAGTTACGACCGTCATTTGTAGGCTAGCGGGAATTCCTAATTTTAAAATCGTTACCACTTCACCTTTTTGTGGAATAGAGAGCTTTATAAACGGGATTAACTTTTTTCGAACAGCTAAAAAGCCACCGTATAAAAAAGCAATTCCTTGAGAAACGATAGTAGCATAAGCGGCTCCATCAATCCCCATTTGAAAATACGATATGAATAGCGGATCTAAAAACGTATTACAAATAACCGCCGCGGCTACAAAACGAACTGGTGTCCGACTATCACCTAGTGAACGAAATAAGGTTCCAATAAAATTATAGCCGAATAAAAAAATGACCCCCATAAAATGGATTTGCAGATAACTATTCGCCCCGACTATCATGGAAGAAGGTGTTGTTAAAGCCGTTAAAATCCATTCGCTACTAACATAACCACTTATTCCGATAACAGAGGCAAGAATAATGAACAGAACGACAAAAGCATTAATGAAGCGTTTAATTCCTTCCTCATCTTCCATTCCTTTTTTCTGAGATAATATTGTCATAGTCGCTTGATTCAACCCGATCATAAACGCTAACATTGTAAAAATAACCGTTGCGGAGACGGATACAGCTCCTAATGCTACATCCCCCAATAGATAACCAATCCAAAGGCTATCTATTAATTGAAACGATGTTTGGAGTAGATTCGTGAAAATAATCGGCGTTGAGAACACGATGAGTTGTTTCATGATATTCCCATTTGTAAAATCCTTCTGGTTCATTCGAATCATTTCCTAACGTATAAGTGATAGATTTATTGTAACAAAAAAGCAACTGAATTTGGTTTCAGTTGCTTTCATTACGCACTTTTTCATTTCACTACGTAGTAACGGTACAAGATTTAAGAGCTCTAAAACCAATGAGCCTTCTCCACTTTACGGATTGTTCATCCAAAGTGGAATTTGGAAATGTTTGAAAAAAACGTTCAATGGTGATTTGAGCTTCCATTCTCGCGAGTTGGGAACCGATGCAAAAATGGCTACCCGCTCCAAATGCAAGATGAGGATTATGTCTTCGGTCGATTTTAAAACAGCTTGGATTTTGAAATATGTTCGGGTCGCGATTAGCTGCCCCTAAAAAAAGATACACCTGATGTCCACGTTTAATGGTCTTATCCCCCATCACCACGTCTTCTTTTGCATATCTAGCAGTAATTTGTGTAGGGGATTCATAACGGAGTACTTCTTCCACTGCGAACGGTATCATTTCTTGACTTTGAATGCATTTCATTCGTTCCGAATTGTGAAGGTGTAAATGATATAAAGCATTCGCAATTAAGTTAACTGTCGTTTCATGACCGGCCACTAAGAGCAAGATTAGTTGTGACGCGAGTACCTTTTCATCTAATCCTTCTTTTTCAGCAATACGACGTATGTAGGAATCTTTTGATATACCGCCTTCTGAGGTATATAGATGATGAAAATAGTTGGTTAACTCTTTAATAGTTTCGTTTCCTCGGTGTAAAAGATTTTGTGTCCGGGTAAAATCAATTACACGTAATAAGTCGTACGTCCACTTTTGAATTTTCGGGCGAACGTGAGAAGGTATACCGAGTATTTCTGAGATAATAAAACTTGGAATGGGATAGGCTACATCTGATACAACATCGATATATGACCGGTTTTTTAATTGATCGATCGTTTGATCGACAACTTGAAGTATAAGTGGACGCAAATCTTCTAACATCTTATGCGTAAAGGCAGGTTGAAAGATTGTTCGGAGCTGTTGGTGTTGTTCATCATTTTGATAGAGCATCATGTTTTTTTGAGCCTTTTTTAAGTCAGCGAATTCATGGGTGTGACGAGGTAATGGAGAACGGACGCGAAAAAGTTGATGTTTCAATAGGATGGTTTTGACTTCCTTATAACCTGTAATGACCCATCCTGGTTGTGGTAATGTATTTAGCCATAAAATGGGATGCTCATTTCTCCATTGATGATAGAAAGGATATGGATTTTTCAAAAATTGTCTTGATAATATAGATGCTTTGTTTGTATCGACCTTTTTCATGAATATCTCCCTCACTTAATTTGAGTAAACTTAAAATGATTGATAGTTAACAATTATTTTACCATGATTTTCATAAGTTGTTAAAATAGGAGTTAAATTCTTTGCGGAAATTTTCGATGAATGCTAAAATTTGAAAAGTATGTGTTGAAATGGAGTGATAGAATTGGCAAAACGAGAAAAAGCGACGTTTGCAGGTGGATGCTTTTGGTGTATGGTGAAACCTTTTGATCAATGGAATGGAATTCATGAGGTAATTTCAGGATATACCGGTGGACATATAGAGAACCCTTCCTATGAAGATGTGAAATCAGGAGAGTCCGGTCATTATGAAGCAGTTGAAATTACGTTCAATCCAGACATTTTCCCGTATGAAGAAATATTAAAGATTTATTGGCAACAAATAGACCCAACAGATGATGAAGGTCAATTTTTCGATCGTGGTCCACAGTATCGAACAGCCATTTTTTATCATTCGGAAGAACAAAAGGTTAAAGCGGAACAATCGAAACAAAACCTTGAAGAAAGCGGAAAATTTTCAAAACCGATCGTAACGAAAATTTTACCAGCTACACCTTTCTATCCTGCTGAAGAATATCATCAAGCATTTTACAAAAAAAATCCTGAGAAATATAAACAAGAGCGAATCGAATCCGGTCGCGATGCGTTTATCGAAAAACATTGGAAATCATAAGTTATTGCCATGCCGCCTCTTGGGCGGCATTTTATTTGTTACAGAAAGTTTAAGTTCAATAAAGTGTTAAAGTATTCTCTTTACAGTTTTTTTGGTTTCTAGCTCCAAGCGCCATCAGCTCGGGTCGCTTCGGCCCTGCTGTGGCGACGGAAGCCTCCGCAGGTCCTCCAGCGCCAATCGCCAAAGGATTTGCGCTTTTTCTTACTATCTCCTAAATTTAAATGAAAGTACAACACTGGAAAAAATTCCGCCTTTTCTACTTATTGTTAATATTTCCACTGTACCTGTGCCATGATAATGTTTAGAGGTGATCGAAGTGGAATTCGACTATTTGGCAATGCTGAAAGTGTTAGGGCGAATTATAACAATCTTACCTTTAGCTCTGTTTGCAACGCTTTACATGGGAAAACGCTCCATTGGAGAGCTCCCGATATTCGATTTTTTAGTTATTTTAACGCTTGGTGCGGTTGTCGGGGCTGATATTGCTGATCCAGAAATAAATCATATTTATACGGCTATTGCAGTTGTTGCCATTGCCATTTTGCAAAAAATGATAGCGAAATTAAAAATACGAAGCCGTAAAATTGGCAGGATACTGACATTTGAACCGACCATGGTCATTTATGATGGGAAATTTCTAGTTGAAAATATGAAAAAAATCAGTTATTCAATTGATATTGTGCTTATGATGCTTCGAGAACAACAAGTCTATAATCTTGAAGATGTTGAAATCGGAATCATAGAGGCAAATGGAATGTTATCAGTCAAGCTGTTTCATCAAAAAGAAAATGCTCGTGTTGAACATATCCAGAAGAAAATCTCCTCATCTTACAAAGGAATTGATGTGCCCGTCATTATAGATGGTGAGGTTTATGAACATGTCCTTTCGACTCGTAACCTAGATGAAGATTGGCTTGTGGAAGAATTGAGAAAGAAAAATGTGTTGCGGTTGAATGATGTATTTTATGCAAGTTTAAATGATTATAATGAATTACATGTAAGTTGTAGGAATAATAAGGTTACCTCCCTTCCCCCGCTGTTTCACTAAAAGATGCAGTATATGAAAAAAGGTTGTTCACTCTATCGGAAAATAGTTGAACAACCTTTTTGGTTTCGCCAACTCTAGCAAAGGCCCTCATCTTTTATGAATCAACAACAAGCTTTTTCCTGGAGAAAGTCGAGCTCCTTTGCATGCGGCAGGAGTTAAGTCTTCCTTCTACTTAAAGTAAAAATGCCCCTTTCCTTTAACAGCAACAATGTATACGAAAACAGCTTATAGAGAAGAGATATTCTTTGAAATATTGCGTATCGCATCGTTAACAAACCATCGATGAAGGTTTTTAAAACGTTCTAATGTACGATTATCTAATCCCCATGAATCCATCTTGGATGCTGGTCGTAAAGCTGCAACCAAATCCCAAATTGGAAGGGAGTAATATTGGAGATGGGGCATGTATGATTGGTAATAATGTGTAAACTGAAACATGGCTTCTTTTCCGAAAGCCCATAATATTTCCAGTCGGGCATTCGCTACATCTGATAATGGATCACCAATTGCAGCATCTTCCCAATCAATTATGGAAACAATCTTCCCTTTACTCCATAAAAGATTTCCAGGCCAAAAGTCCCCATGAAGTAATCGTTTCTCGTTCTCTTTTTTCTTTTGCCAGTTTTGTCGTAATGTTTCCCGAATTCGAGGTTCTTGCAAACTGTAATCCATCGTTTGAGGCGGATTTTCCAACCGAAAATCCAAGGAGTTCGTATAATCTAATAGAAAGAAATGAATGGCTTGAAAGTCATTAATTTGATGAATTTCTGCTAATGTTTTGGCAATTGTATTCATGTATTGGTTAAGATTTTTGAATAAATTTATCTTTTCATGTTCTATATATTCCATTAACAGTCCTGTTTCATCATAGAGCAAAGGCGTTGGGACAGGAATCTTTTTGTTTGTCAAATAAGAAAGAATTTGAAACTCTTTCATCAAAACGGATTGGTAGATTGCTTCGCTCCCCAATTTTCCTTTTTTCAGTACTAACTTTTTACGTTCACCGGACATGCTGATGACTTCGATTCCTTCTACTGTTGCAGAAACACCACCCTCTAATGACCAAATTCGTTCGATTTCTCCTACTGATTTAACTAAATTCGTCAGTTGTCGTTCCATAAGATGCCTCCCCTGAAAGATTTATTGGGCAATAGTACGAGAAAAATCTTTAACGTGATGTCCTGAATGAATCTTTACCGCTCCAACTGACGTGCTATCGATGTCAAATGAAAACCCACTCTTTAAATTAATGACTGTATTAATCTTCACTTGCTTAAATTCATCCCCTTTCAATGTAACTTGGAATGGTCCCTCTTCATTTAAGGCAGCAGCAAGTGCAGGTTCAAAAAAGCCACCCCTTTCACTGAACGTAATGTCAAAAGTCGTTTCTTGCTCTGAATGATTCGTAAATGGGAGACTACAAGCTGCATTAATCTTCAGATCTTCTATTCTCGTAAACTCACATCGTCCTTCAAATGAATCGTATTCTACCGCATAAATCCCTTCTGCAACATACTTTTCTAATATACCCGCTAATGAAGAAGGAAATGATGCTGTAAAGATGATTAACATTAAGGTCATCGTCCCTTTGAAACGTGTGATGGAACGTGTTAAAAGAAATATACCAATGATGAGGAAGATGAATGCTGCAATGCTTACTAGTTGTAACCCATTTTCGAGTGAAATCGGTAAATGCAATGTGTCAAAAATAATCTCCCCAAAAACGTATCGGTGTGGGAAAGGAAATAAAAGAACCATGGTAAAAAAGAAAAATAATAACGAGATGATAAAACAACGTTTGTTTTGAATCCAGTTTTCCATAAAATATACTCCTGTTTTACTAGTTTCTTACATTTTAGCATGTATTCTTTTTAGTGGATATATAAAAACCCGTAGATTATACGGGCTTATCCATTTCATCTATATAATGTTCATAAGTTAAAGGTTTGTCTGCTGGGCCTTCAATCACTTGACCTTTATAGGAAAAACGTGATCCATGACATGGGCAATCCCACGTTCGATCACCAGAATTCCAAGCTAGTTCACAGCCTAAATGTGTACATGTCGTATCAACAATATGAGTTACGCCATTGGTACATTTATAAGCTCCCTTCCGCTCACCGCCAAAGTCGATGATTGCTCCTTCATCCTTTTGTAATTGGGAGGCTTTTTTCGTTGGGAAGACAGCTTTTCCTTTAATGTAATGTTTGGCTACGTCACTGTTTTGAATAAGCCATTGCTTAACGTCTACTTTCGCATGAAAACGGGTTGGTGAAACGACATCTTCAAAAGGATTTTCCTTACCTAAAATTAAATCCGTTAGTAAATGAGCAGCAGCTGTTCCATTGGTCATGCCCCATTTATGAAAGCCAGTTGCAACAAATATATTATCTGTGTTTTTAGTCATTTTTCCAACATACGGAACTTTATCAGATGTCACAAGATCTTGTGTTGACCACCGAGCTAGATACTTATTCATTTTGAAATGAGTCGAAGCAAATTGTTCTAGTTCCTTATAGTGGAGTAGCGTGTCTTTGCCTTGACCGGTTTTATGATTTTCACCCGTTATGAAAACCACTTCTTCCCCGTTGAAAATGGAAGAACGGATGGAACGCCGTGGTTCTTCAACATTAACATACATTCCCCCTTTATACGCCGACTTCATCTTGCAAGCGATGACATAAGCGCGTTCAGCATACATCCGAGCAAAGTACAGTCCCTTCCAGTACATGGGAAAATGAGTTGCTACTACAACAAAATCAGAAACAATAGTATGCATTTCATTCGTGATTACCCTTACTTTTTTTCCTTCTTTTATTTGGGTTGCTACAGTATTTTCAAAGATGCGTATATCCATATCCTTCATTTCATCAAGCATATGTTGCAAATATTTTAGTGGGTGGAATTGGGCTTGCTTTCGAATTCTTACTGCGCCTAAGGAATCAAAATCGTGCGGCATTTTTTGCACGAAATCACCACTGATTTTTAATGCTTCGTATGCAGCTTGTTCCTTCATTAACTTATCGAGGTTTTCATGAATGCTCGTATATAAAAAGGCATCTTCTTCTTTCCAATGACAATCTACTTTCTGTTCATTTACCCACTTTCTCATCCAGTTGAGTGCATCTTGATTGGCATTCACATATTTTGAAGCCTTTTCCACTCCAACATTTTGGATCAATTCATCATAATAAAGGCCGTGTTGAATGGTGACTTTCGCAGTCGTATGCCCTGTCGTTCCATTTAACACGCTCCCTGCATCAACAAGAACGACTCGGTGCCCTTTCTTTCCTAATAAGTAGGCAGTCGTAATCCCTACTATACCAGCCCCAATTACAGCTACTTCTGCATTTACATCAGCTTCAAGCTTTGGAAAAGGTGGGAAAGCGGTATCTTGACGCCATATCGGTTCTGGATACATTGGCCGGTTCACGTCTTTTTCCATTTTATCACTCCTTTTACTCTTCCATAATTTGCATTAAAGATGATGAATTTATGTATTCATATGAAAATTCTTCCACACAATTCCATCCATAAGTGATAGAATAAAATTTGAAAATAATGGATTGATGGAAGGGGCTTTTGTGTGAAACGACTACTAATATCCTTAACATTTAGTTTTCTCATCCTTTTTAGCATTAGTTGTACACCTCTCAATGATGGAGGAAAGAGTGTCAACAGTACTTCCACCTTAATTGTTGAACCTCTTTCTCTAACTGAGCATGAAAAAAGCCTCATATCAAAGACGGGAATTGAGAAAATCGAGTATTTTACATTAAACGGAGGATTAGCAGATCATGATGAAGTTGTATTAGAAGTTGTAACAATTGAAAATGGAAAACAAGACTCTTTTGTTGTCTCTACGCTTCACTCTAATCAATTGTCTGACAATGAGATTTATTCCTTCTCTATAGAAGAAGATTTTAACAATAATATGGTGAGTTTGATTACTGGTATTCCAGGTGGCTGGGTGGAACACAATTTTTCTTTAAAGACTGATACGTCTACATTTGGTTCAATACTCTCAGAAAAAGTCATGCTGGAAAAAGATAAACCTGTTTACCTCGCTGGATGGCAAGGAACCATTGAAAATGGCCTAGCTGGTTTATATGTAAAGGAAGATGGAACACTTTCTGATTACCTACTTAAAGCAGAACATGCATTATTATTACGAGTGACATTAACGAATAAAAAAGACGCAATAGAGTAATATTCTAAATAATGCATTCGACTTCGACTCCAAAAGGAAAAGAAGGATAGATTTTATCTACCCTTCTTTTTTATTGAGAAGAAAATATGGAGATTGTCTAAATTGAATGTGACATTATTTGGAGAAGAATCCTCTAAATGCGAAGGCGACGTTTTGAGGTCTCTCAGCTAAACGGCGCATAAAATATCCGAACCAGTCGTCACCAAATGGAATATAGATGCGAACTTTATACCCTTCCTGTGCTAAGCTCTGTTGCATTTCCGTTCGAAAGCCGTATAGCATTTGGAATTCAAATTGAGAATTTGGAATGTTATGTTCTTTTACAAATTCCTTTACTTTTGCAATGATATGATGATCATGTGAAGCGATCGCTGTGTAGCTTCCGCTTAATAAATGCTCTTTAATAATGCTCATATAGTTTTCATCAATGTCTTTTTTGTCTTGGTATGCGACTTCAGGTGACTCCTTATAGGCCCCTTTTACAAGGCGTAATGGTACACCTTTTAAATCTTTTACATCGTCCATCGCTCTGAATAAATAAGCTTGAATAACCGTTCCGACATTGTCGTACGTTTGACGAAGTTCTTGTAAAATATCTAACGTCACTTGGCAACGCGCGTAATCTTCCATGTCGATTCGAACGAAAATATCATATTTTTTGGCAGTGTCTAAAATTTTTCGCATATTGTCTAAACAAAACTGCTTGTCAATATCAAGACCAAGTTGCGTCATTTTGACAGACAGACCACTTTTTACTCCTGATTTTGCAATCGCTTCCAAAGTTCTGACACAATAATCTGTAGCTTCGCTCGCTTCATCGCGATTGTTGACGAACTCTCCAAGGTGGTCAAGCGTTGCGACTAATCCTTTTTCGTTTAACTTTTTAACGGCTTCAATTGCCGTTTCAATCGTTTCTCCTGCTACAACTTGAGAGGCACCAAATTTTAATCCCCATTTACGAGCCGCTTTATTTAAAGCTTTACTTTGGGATAGAGACATAAAGAAGTTTTTTGAAATGGTTTCTAACATATTAACCCCCCGATTCTATGATGTTTAAAAATGGGGGCAACGCCTTGGTTGCCCCTTGATTTCCTTTGCGTTTTGGATTAAAGCATTTCAGATGTTGTTTTAGCTTGCATGTGAAGTAATAAGTAGTCAGGTCCACCTGCTTTAGAATCTGTTCCAGACATATTAAATCCACCAAATGGTTGATAACCAACGATTGCTCCTGTACAGCCACGGTTGAAGTATAAGTTACCTACATGGAAGTCTTCACGTGCTTTCTCAATGTTTGCACGGTTGTTCGAAATTACCGCACCTGTTAAGCCGTATTCTGTGTTGTTCGCAATTTCAATTGCTTGATCGAAGTCTTTTGCTTTCGTAAATGCGACAACTGGTCCGAAAATCTCTTCTTGCATGATGCGTGCTTCAGGTGCAACATCAGCAAATACTGTTGGTTTAATGAAGAATCCTGTAGTGTCGTCTCCTTCTCCTCCAACCATTAACTTACCTTCTTCTTTTCCAATTTCCACATATTCCATAATCTTGTTGAATGCGCTCTGGTCAATCACTGGTCCCATAAATGTGTTTTGAGAAGTTGGGTCACCGACAGAAAGTTCTTTCGTTAATTCCACCACACGGTTTAATACTTGATCGTACACATCTTCTAAAATGACGGCACGTGAACAAGCAGAACATTTTTGTCCAGAGAAGCCAAATGCGCTAGCCACGATGGATTGTGCAGCTAATTCTAAATCTGCTTCTTTATCGACAACAATCGTATCTTTTCCACCCATTTCAGCAATAACACGCTTTAACCATTTTTGACCAGGGTTAACTTTTGCGGCACGCTCATAGATACGTACTCCTACTTCACGAGAGCCAGTGAAGGAAATAAAACGTGTACGTGGATGGTCAACTAAGTAGTCACCAACTTCAGCACCGCTTCCTGGGATGTAGTTAACAACCCCTTTTGGTAGTCCAGCTTCTTCTAATACTTCCACAAACTTCGCAGCAACAACTGGTGTTAAAGATGCTGGCTTCAATAAAACAGTATTACCAGTTACAACTGCTGCTACTGTTGTTCCAGCCATGATCGCAAATGCGAAATTCCAAGGAGGAATGACAACTCCAACCCCTAATGGAATGTATCCGTAACGGTTGTATTCACCTGGGCGGCTGTTTACTTTCACACCATCTTTAATTTCAAGCATTTGACGACCGTAGTATTCTAAGAAGTCAATTGCTTCTGCAGTATCAGCATCCGCTTCTTTCCACGGTTTACCAGCTTCTTTTACTAATAAAGCTGAGAACTCATGCTTACGGCGACGAATAATCGCAGCTGCACGGAATAAGATGTCTGCACGGACTTCAGGTTTTACTTTGCTCCACGTTTTAAACGTTTCGTCCGCAACTTGCATAGCTTTTTCCGCTAAATCTTTGTTAGCTTTGGAAACGCGGCCAATTACTTCTTCCTTATTAGCTGGATTGACAGAAACAATTTTTTCATCCGTTGTTATACGTTCACCACCGATAATGAGTGGATAATCTTGACCTAAATAAGATTCAACTTTTTTCAAGCCTTCTTCAAAAGCTTTTTTATTTTCTTCGTTTGTAAAATCTGTAAATGGTTCATGTTTGTATGGAATCATGATACCCCTCCTATTTGGTCTAAAAAATTTCTCACTTTCTTAATATGCAATTTTTGTGCCAAAAATAAAGATTAGAAATATGGTGAGTTTTCAATAAAATATGTATAATATGATTAACACTTCTGTTAATTTGTGTTTACACATTTACAAGAGTGTTAACAATAGTGTAAAGGTGATGGGAATGGTTAATCATAATATCTCTTTGAAAGCGCTATCTTATCCTTGGGATGATACTCTTCAACTAGAAGAGATGGTTGTTGTTTCTGAAAACACGTATTTATCCGATTTATTGAACTTACAAGATGGGAAAGATTATGCACTTGTAGATCAGCTTGGGAATGTTGTTGGCTGGGTTCCTTTTCATAAATTAACCGATGTTCTGTTTTACCATTGGAAGATACTCTCTTCCTTTTATGAAACTCTTTTGCATGCGGTTGATGATGCGATTACCGTAGTCGATAGTAAGGGAACAATAATTTCGTGGAATCCTAAAGCAGAGGAGTTGTATAAACATAGTCGACAAGAAAGTATCGGAAAACATATTACTCATCTTTTTAAAGAAGAATCTGTCATGCTCATGTCGACCTTAAAAGAAGGAAAGTCAGTTATCAGACAATATAACCAGCCACAAACAGATGTTCACGTGCTCATTAATACTCAACCGGTATTTTTAAATCATGAGTTGGTTGGAGGTATTTCGGTTGAACGAGATATTAGTGATATTGTGAAATTAAATGAAGAACTATCATCCACAACGGCTTATATTCAACATTTAGAAAGTCAAATGGACCCGGAAGATGAGCTCCTTGATCCGTTTCGTAAAATTAAAGGTCGTTCTCCAGCCCTGATGGAAGCGATACAGTTAGCGAAGAAAGTCGCTGTCACAGATGCGACCGTATTAATTACGGGAGAAAGTGGAGTTGGAAAAGAATTGTTTTCCCAAGCTATTCACCAAGCAAGCGATCGGAATGAATCCCCTTTTGTCGCGATTAACTGCGGAGCTATTCCAGCTGCTCTATTTGAGAGTGAATTGTTTGGATATGAAAAAGGAGCCTTTACTGGAGCCGTAAAAGAAGGAAAAAAGGGAAAAATTGATGCAGCTAAAGGTGGAACTCTCTTTTTAGATGAAATTGGTGAAATGCCACTTGATTTGCAAGTTAAGTTGCTTCGAGTTCTTCAAGAAAAACAATTTTACCGTATTGGTGGTACGAAACCAATTCCAGTAGACGTCCGAATTATTGCAGCGACAAATCGTGATTTAGAGAAAATGGTCACAGAAGGTCAATTTCGCCAAGATTTATTTTACCGATTAAATGTCGTCTCTATCCCCATCCCTCCTCTTCGTGAACGAATGGAAGATATACCAGAACTCGTTCAATTATATTTGAAAGAGTTTTCGATTAAGTATAAGAAACCTATACCGACGATTGATCCGGAAGTAATGTATCGGCTTATGGAGGATTCTTGGAATGGAAATATTCGTCAATTGCGAAACGTTATTGAACGCATTATGATATTAGCAGATGATGATGTTATTGTTCCACATCACTTGCCAATTCAATTTCAGCAGCCATCCCAAACGATATCAAATGAAGTTGTTCGGGAAGAGATTACTTTCCAAAAACCAGTATCAGAGAAAGAGAAAATTGAAGAAATGTTGAAAAAAACGTTCGGAAATAAATCGGCTGCGGCTAAACTTCTTGGTTTTTCTAGGGTTACGCTTTATAAGAAAATGAAACGATATGGAATAAATGAATAATGTTTACTCACAAACTGAGGTGATATAAGGATGGAAATGAACCATGTTTTACAGAGAGAACATTATTTGAATTCCGTTTTACGAGCCTTTGCTATATCGTTAGCAGTTGCTGTAATTGGAATGTCTATAGGAGCTTTTATTCCACCTGTATTCTTTTTACCACTGATTCTATTGGAAGTAGGTATGCTCGTTTTTGCTTTTTTATTAAGAAGAAGAAAGGCAATTTCTTTTACATTTCTGTTTAGTTTTACATTTATTTCAGGGATGACAACGTATCCAATTGTAGCTTATTATGCTTCCATTTCAGGTGCAAACGTTGTGCTGATGACTTTTACTACAACAACTCTCGTGTTTACAGGTATAGCCATTATAGGTTGGACGACAAAACGTGATCTCTCCTTTCTAGGTGGAATGCTCATGGCAGCTCTACTTGCATTAATTGTAATAGGATTATTTAGTCTTTTTTGGCCTTTAACGAGTAAAGCAATGCTTGCGTATTCTTTCATAGGCGTTTTAGTATTCAGTGGGTTCGTACTCTATGACTTTAACCGAATGAAGAATTACGGAGTTTCGAAAGAAGAAGTTCCTTTAATGGCTCTAAACTTATACTTGGATTTTGTTAATTTATTCATTAGCCTATTACGTTTCTTTGGTATATTATCTTCTGATGATTAAAAGTAAAGCGCAATTCCTTAGGCGATTGCGCTGGAGGACCTGCGAGGAGGCTTCCGTCGCCACAGCAGGGCCGAAGCGACCCGGCTGATGGCGCATGGAGTTAGACACCAAAAAAACTGTAAAGAGAATCCTACTTTCTGTAACAAAGAAAAAGGGTTCCATTAGTCTGGGGACTAATTGGAACCCTTTAATGTTAAGGACGTATTGTTTCTAAAGCCGATACAAGTGTGTGAATTAGAAAATTCATGTCTTCATATTCAATGGTTAATGGAGGAGATAATGTTAACACGTTATTAAAACCAGCTACCGTTGCACCATTTTTTCCGATTAAGACACCTTTATCTTTACAATAGGTGATAACCTTATTAACAAGTTCAACATTTAGTGGTTGCTTTGTCTCTTTATCTTTTACAAGTTCAATGCCGACTAATAATCCTTTTCCTCGAACGTCACCAACATAAGGATGGTCTTGCGTCCTTCCTTTTAATTGATTAATTAATTGATGACCTACTTCTTCTGATCGATCAAAAAGACCTTCCTTCTCCATTAGTTCAATGTTTTTTAACGCTAGAGCACATGCTGCAGGATTTCCTCCAAACGTATTGATATGACGTAAATAATCGTACTCTTCAGTCCCTTTGAATGCTTCGTAAATTTCTCGCCTTACAGCAGTTGCTGATAACGGTAAATAAGCACTCGTAATGCCTTTTGCCATCGTGACAATATCTGGTTTTACTCCATATTGTTGAAACCCAAAAGGCGTTCCTAATCGACCGAATCCACAAATGACTTCGTCTACAATTAATAACGCACCATGTTTTTCACAAATTTCTTTTACGGATTTCAAATAATGGTCATGTGGCACAAGGACACCACCGCCAGTGATAATTGGTTCCATAATCATGGCTGCGATCGTTTCGCTTAACTCCCATGTCATAATGTCATCCACTGCTTTTATTGTATGGTTTTCATCATAATCACGATACGTATCTGGTGGTTGAACATGTACAAAGCCTGGGGCAAGAGGTTCATATTTGTACTTCCTTTGGGCTTGCCCAGTCGCAGCTAAGGCACCCATAGAATTACCATGATAGGCACGATAGCGAGAGACAATTTTGTAACGAGAAGACTCTCCTTGTTGCAGATGATATTGGCGAGCAATTTTAAACGCAGTTTCATTTGCTTCAGAGCCACTATTGGAAAAGAAAATGACGTAATCATCGCCTAATAATTCGTTTAGCTTCTCTCCTAATTGAATGGCTGGCTCATGACTTTGAGTTAATGGAAAATATGCTAGCTTCTTCAACTGTTCATAAGCTGCATCCGCTAATTCCTGTCTTCCATATCCAATGTTTACACACCATAAGCCAGCCATCGCATCTAAATACTTTTTCCCTGTGTGATCTGTAATCCAACTGCCACTTGCTTCTTTTACAATCATCGTTGCCTTTGGCTGATAAGGTTTCATCGAGTGCCAAATAAACTGTTCATCCTTCTTTAAAATCGGATGTTCTTGGTTTAAATGAACCATTCCTCTCCCCTACTTTCATGTGATATTAAAAATCAAAGCGGGATGTGATCATTTTCTTCCTCGTGTAAAAATTGACTCCGTCTTTTCCGTTCACGTGTAAGTCACCATAAAAAGAATCTTTCCAACCTGAGAATGGGAAGAACGCCATCGTAGCAGGTACTCCTACATTGATGCCAAGCATTCCCGCATCCGCTTCCTCTCTAAATGTTCGAATTGCATTCGCATCTTTCGTATAAATCGTCGCGCCATTTCCGTAGCGAGAGTTCCGTATAAATTCTAGTCCTTCCTCTAACGTTTTTGCACGAAGTACACTTAAAACGGGAGCAAAAATTTCCTCTTTCACGATGGTCATCTCCGGCTTACAGTGATCGAAGATGGTAGGACCGAGAAAATTCCCTTTTTGAAACTGATCTATTTCATTCCGTCCATCACGTAGAAGGGTTGCACCTTCTTTAATTCCTAGTTCAATATAAGTTAATACTTTTTGTCGATGAGACTCACGGATGACTGGGGTTAATAACACTTCTTCATCAAGGCCATTTCCAATTGTCAGTTCATCTGCTTTTTGCTTTAAACTTTTCATGAAACGTTCGTTTTGACCAATTACGACTACAGCGCTACACGCCATACATCGTTGACCAGCACTACCGAAGCTTGAGCTTATAATATGCTGAACGGCCAAATCTACATCAGCATCAGGCATCACAATATGATGATTTTTAGCCCCAGATAGTGCTTGAACACGTTTGCCGTTTGCTGCCGCGCGTTCATAAACATATTTGGCAACCGGTTGTGAACCCACAAAAGAAATGGCTTGTATGTCTTCGTGTTCAATAAGACCGTTTACAACATCATGCGCACCATGCACTACATTTAGTACACCGCTTGGAGCTCCAGCTTCTGTGAATAATTCCGCAAGTTTATTAGCCAATAATGGTGTTCGTTCGGACGGTTTTAGCACAAAGGTATTTCCACATGCAATAGCTAAAGGAAACATCCATAAAGGAACCATCATCGGAAAATTAAATGGTGTAATACCACCTACGACCCCAAGAGGATATCGGAACATTTCAGAATCGATATTTTCTGCAATGGTTGACAATGATTCTCCCATCATTAATGTCGGGGCACCTGCAGCGAACTCGACACATTCGATTCCCCTTTGAACTTCTCCATATGCTTCTTTATATGCTTTCCCGTTTTCCTGTACGACTAATTTCGCCAACTCTTCATGATTTTCACATAATAATGTGTGAAAACGAAAAAGGATTCGCGCTCTTTTCGGCACAGGTGTCTTTTTCCACATTTGAAAGGCTGTCTTAGCTGCTTGAACAGCTTCTTTGACATCTGCTTTCGTTGATATTGGTACAGTTGCTATAACTTCATTTGTGGCAGGATTAACCACATCTAATCGTTTTTCCCCCTTAGGAGTGACCCACTTTCCGTTTATAAAGTTTTGAATGTCCACTGTTTCCCGTTTTGTTAAAGTCATCCCTTTCGCCTCCTAATAATAGATATTGCCTTTTTAAACAAGAATTTTTTCGCACGTCGTTATCACGATTATCTCGTACGTTCACCCATTCTTCACTAGACATAGTGTTAAATCATTTTGGATATTGCTTAAACGAAGTGACAACAGAAAAAGCTTGGTCTATAGATAATGACCAAGCTATCATCCTTTTTTTATTACGGATGTTTTTCTACATGGGCAACTGGTTTTTCCTCAAATGGAGGGTTAATAAATTCATACACTTTGATCATAAACTCGGTTGTTAATCGCTTTTCCGCTGACATGAAATCTTTCCCTAATAAAGATTCAAGTTTTTGAATGCGGTGATACAACGTTTGTCTAACAATAAATAACTTTTTGGCCGTTTCTTTTTTCGATCCATTGCATGATAAATACACTTTCAATGTTTCCATTAGCTTCGTATTATATTTTTCATCATATTCGATAATCGGCGCTAAATATTCATAAACAACCTCTTTTAAATCGGTCGTTTTCAAGGTGTTAGAAATGACTCTATACATATGTAGGTCATCATAAAAACATAGTGATGAGGCATTAGGTAACCGTCTTTGAATATTTAATGTTTCAATTGCTGTTTCGTAACTTTCGTGTATGGCTGTTAGGTTGTGAACAAATTTCCCAAATGATATGGAGATCATCATGATGTTTTGCCGGTTAAAGAATTCAGATTCATTCATTCTTGTCATAGCTAAACGAACTCGTTCTTTCCACGTATCTACTGATCGCTTATTTAGTAAAATGAAAATCATCGATTGACCAAAATCCACGAAAAATGGTTGGAAACCATTTTGTTCAAAGATGGACTTGATGAACAATTTTAAATAAGTTCGGTCAAATTGGTGTGATTGCGAGAGGTTTTGAAGGCGAGTCACACAAATGACGCCTCCTTTTACGTCGCGATCAAGTTTTATGTTAGAGAGGAACTCCGAAATGACTTCATAGGAATGCTCTCCCTTCATCCACTCCTTTAACCATTCGTTTTCTTCGGCTCTTCTCTTTTCTTCGACATATAAATCTCGTAATATGTGATGAGAAAGTGCGGTTGTCGTTCGATCTAAAAGGAGTAAGTCAAATTCACTCAGCTCTCGGTATTTTGATACAATCGTTAATTGACCGAATTGGTTTCCTAAAAGAAAGATTGCTTGTGTTGCTGTTTGGTTAGACAAAGGAGAAAGATGTTTAGTAGATGATGGTATATATTCAGGGTCTTTTCCGTTTAATTGAAAAATTACGTGAAAGTTTGTGTATTTGTGGAGAAAGTGTAGGATTTCAGAATAGTGCTTCATTGTTAGCACTTTTTTGTTTAATGTTTGTGAATAATTTTCTAATTTTGAGATGAGTTCATATTGTTGGTTGATGATATAAGAATGTATATCTTGGGTAATTTCTACGAACGGTACTTCATTTAAAAAAATGATGATTGGGAATTGATGTTGGTTAGCAAGTTGAAGAACAGTTTCAGGTATCGAAAGGTTATACGTCCCTACTTCAATACATAGTCCAGATGCATCACATTCAATTAATTGCTTAATAAATGATTGAAATAATGAATCATTCTCTTTCCAACCGACTCCAGTTGATAATATTAGTTCTTTCCCATTCAATAATTTTCGTATATTCGTCACTTCGACGATATGTACCCATTTAACAGTTCGTTGAAGCCCTTCATGACCAGCTAGCACTTGAATATTTTCAAAATGCTTCCGGTTCAATATATCACTGACGGTCAAGTTCTTCACGCTTTATTTACTCCCCCCTTTGTTTATATGCAGTTACTCTTTCAATTAATCTATCTGTCCATACACTATTAATTTCAACAAACATTACTTGATATCCTTTAATTAGATTTTTTCGAACCTTATTTTTCCTTGAGATGTTGAAACGGAAAAAAGAAGTGGCCAAACAGCCACTTCTTTCAAACTAAGTTTGTTCTGCATTTTCAATTCTATAGTTCATTCAATTGATTCAATAATAAATGGGAAAAGTATTTTCGGGAGTCTGCATGCTGAATATGAAGGATTTCTTTCTTTAGGTGATGTTGATTCTCTGATGGTGGTCGTGTAAACGTGACAAAGGCTCCACTTAAATTTTCCGTTACGCCTGAAATTCGGTATCCGCTTTGAATGTAGAAATCAATTTTATCTCGTTCTGCATAATATTGTTGACTAGACATGAAAAGCCCTCCTTTAATCTAATTGAACTTCATTTTTTTGAATAGGTGGAAACGGTTGTGAAGATTCAACCTCAATTTCATCGATTACCCAATCACGTCCTACAGTTATTCCTAAATATTTCTCAT
Source organism: Bacillus kexueae (assembly GCF_022809095.1). Taxonomy (GTDB): domain Bacteria; phylum Bacillota; class Bacilli; order Bacillales; family Aeribacillaceae; genus Bacillus_BZ; species Bacillus_BZ kexueae. The sequence continues at coordinate 32,250 of NZ_JALAZE010000008.1, read as the reverse complement.
CATCTTGATCTAATAATTCAGCTTGAGGATATTTTTTGAACCACCAGTACTTTGCAAGAAAATAGTAGGAAATGGCTCCGATTAAAAAACCTACTACGAATGAATAATTGGCTAAAAAGTAAGCTGCGGTCCCGCCGAACACCCAAGCGATAAATCCTGCCATGTTAAAGCCTTGTAAATAACGAAATTGCCCTTTCTCATTATATAAATCTGGCACATTTACTCGCCTTTTTCGGATTAAATAGTAATCTGCAAATAAAATACCTACGATGGCGGATAATATGCCTCCACAGATCAATAAAGCTGGGATAATGATTTCGAACAAACTCCACGGTTGAACAAGTGTGCCAATGACACCTGCTGCAACGACACCAGCCCAAAAAGGAAATTTCGGTCCGCCAACATTGGAAAAAATGGTGGCTGCGGGAATGACGTTTGCTGACGTATTGGTCGACCATTGTGCTAAAACAATCATTAATAATAATATTCCTAAAATGATTCCACTTGCAGCTTCCTGTAAAGCAAAGACAGGGTCATAGTTTTGAAGAGCGATATAGGAGACCGCTCCGATGACAACCATAAAAGTTTGGGTTAGTGTTAAGGCGAGTATATTTCCAATTAATGAGGATTTGTTACGTTTAAACCAATTTTTTTCATATTTTGGCGCTTTAATAAAACGAGATATGGATGGCATGTCGGCAGCTAAGGTAGACCAAAACCCCATATTACTCATAATGACAACGATAAATGCTGTCACTGCTGCACTCCCTGTAACAGGATTTTCTACCCAAGACCAAATGTGCCGTCCCTCTTCTACTGCACGGTCAGAAAGTGTGAGATACATCCAGCATGATATAAGAATAATAAACGGGGCTGCTAGATCGGCAAACCTTTCTACAGCTTTAATCCCAAGGGCGGTATTAAGTAATTGGACCGACGCAAAAATGATATAACATAAAAACCAGTTATCAAATTCAAACAATATATTTAAAATACCATTCATGGCGGTGGAACCGAAATAGGTGTTGATTCCAAACCAACAAGACGCGGCAAATCCTCGTATGATCGATGGAATATGGGTACCGATTGTACCAAAAGGTGCTCGCATATAAACGGGAAATGATAATCCATGTTCAATCCCAATATCCCCGATAATCGTCATAAATAACCCGATTGCTAACGAGCCGATAATGGTGGCGAAAATAACCCATCCGAGTGGTAAGGATTGAACACCTGCACCTCCAATTGCAAATGCAGCTAACACGACTGCCATTCCAACCCATATAAAAGCAAAGCCTAATGAGCCGATCGTTTTTTGATGATGATGAACCGGAAATAAGTCAGGTGATTTTAAATGATTTGTTTTTTCACTCAATGCTGCTCACTCCTTTTTAGGAAAATGAAAAAGCAGGAAAACATCAATTACTGTGTGCAATTAATTTAGAAAGAGAAGGGGTTTTTGATTTGGAACGAAAATGGGGAACCTTGCTGCTTTTTTGCAGCAAGGTCATTACTTTGACGTTACAGAAAGTTTAAGTTCAATAAAGTGTTAAAGTATTCTCTTTACCGTTTTTTTGGTGTCTAGCGCAAAGCGCCATCAGCTCGGGTCGCTTCGGCCCTGCTGTGGCGACGGAAGCCTCCTCGCAGGTCCTCCAGCGCCCTTCGCCTAAGGACTTGCGCTTTGCGCTTTTTCTGTGAAAATAAAAATACCTATGAGCTGAATGATCGATCATGATGTAGATGGTAGAAAGGAAACCCCGGGGAGAATAAATTTTCATATCCGGGGTGCGAGTGTAAAATCATGTGTGTTTCTTATCAGTTAGGATTTGTTTCAATATCACTAAAAATGAACCTGTACGTACATCCTCTAATGTGGTAAGTTGCTACAGGTCTATAATGTCGGCTTTCATTCGCATCATCTATGTTAGGTTTAATTAAACAGTTAGATTCTTAACGTTTCATTTACTGATAAATTAAGAGATTTTCCATATTTTGCTCGTTTAATGTATTGACCACGACCAGGCTTTCCAACAAACGTTTTATTTTTGATGACATACTCTCCTCTGGAAAGGACGGTAATAGGTTCACCTTTTATTTTCATCCCTTCAAAAGCATTGTAATCTACAGCCATATGATGTGTATTGGCAGAAAGAACGCGTTCTTTTTTCGGATCAAAAATGACAATATCTGCGTCTGTCCCAACCGCAATAGTCCCTTTTTTCGGGAATAGGCCAAAAAGTTTCGCGATACGAGTTGACGTAATATCAACGAATTGATTTAACGTGATACGCCCTTTTTGAACTCCTTCACTAAATAAAATACTTATGCGGTCTTCAATGGTTGGTCCCCCGTTAGGTATTTTCGTGAAATCTCCTCTACCAAGTTCTTTTTGACCTTTGAAATCAAACGAACATTGATCAGAACCTAAAGTCTGTAGTTGCCCATTTTTTAGCGCATTCCACAATACTTCCTGATGTTCTTTATCTCTTAAAGGTGGTGACCACACATACTTAGCTCCTTCAAAGTTTGGTTTTTCTAAGTAGGTCTTATCTAAAACGAGATATTGTGGACAGGTTTCTCCCCAAATATTTAATCCTTTATCTCTCGCTTTCGAAATTTGTTCAACAGCTTCTTTACACGAAACATGTACAACATATAACTGTGAGTCTGCCAGCTCTGTTAATTGACAAGCTCGACCTGTCGCCTCTCCTTCTACTTCTGGTGGCCTTGTTAAAGCGTGATAAATCGGGTCTGTCTTCCCCTCTTTTAACGCCTGCTTCGTTAAGTAATCAATGACATCTCCATTTTCCGCATGAACCATCACTAACGCACCTAAGTCTTTGGCAGCAAGTAATGTTCGATATAGTGTGCCATCATCCGCTTGAAAAACATTTTTATAAGCCATGAATACTTTAAATGATGTAATTCCCTCTTTATTGATGACTTCTTTTAGCTCTGTAAGTACATCATCATTAATTTCACCTATCATCAGGTGGAAACTATAATCAATGACTGCTTTATCCTTCGACTTTTTGTGCCATGTGTCAATGGCAGATTGCAGAGGTTCCCCTTTATTCGTTAAACAAAAATCAATAATTGTTGTCGTTCCACCAAAAGCGGCGGCTATTGTTCCTGTCTCAAAATCATCTTTTGTAACTGTGCCACCAAAGGGCATGTCTAAATGAGTGTGAGGGTCAATTCCACCTGGGAAGATGTAACATCCGGATGCATCAATAATTTCTGCCTGTGGGTCGTGAAGTTCGTGTCCAATCATCGACACAACCCCATTTTCAATACATATATCTGCGGAAAATGTATCGCTAGCTGTTACAACTGTTCCGTTTTTAATAATTTTTTTCATGCAACAATTCCTCCTTTTTTATGAATTTAAATTAACTTTTTCAAGTTTTTGAAGTGTTTGCTGACGTTCATTCCAAGTCATAGGTGGTAACTCTTGCGGAAGCTGAACCATTTCTATCGCCCCATCAACTGGACATACAATGGAACATAGATTACATCCAACGCAATCTTCCTCTCGGACTTTCAAATACGCATTTCCAGCTTCATCGACATGACGTTCGATACATTGATGAGAGGCATCTTCGCAAGCAATATAACATTTATTACAATTTATACAGATGTCTGTATGAATTTTCGCTGCAACCTTATAGTTAAGATCTAAATTTCCCCAGTCGGAGTATTTAGGAACTGATTGACCAACGAGTTCCATAACCGAAAGGATTCCTTTATCATCTAAATAGTTATTTAAACCTTCTATCATATCTTCAACTATGCGGAAGCCGTGATGCATAGCAGCTGTACATACTTGAACACCTGTTGCTCCCATGAGCATAAATTCAACAGCTTCTTTCCAACTTGATACGCCACCCATTCCTGAGATTGGAACATTAATGCGAGGATTTCTTGCACATTCAGCGACCATATTTAAAGCAATTGGCTTAACGGCTGGTCCACAATAGCCTCCATGAGCCCCTTTTCCGGCTACATGTGGAATGGTGTTCCAAGTCTCTAAATCGACACCTGCTAAACTGTTGATTGTGTTTATCATACTTACAGCATCTGCTCCACCTTGAACGGCTGCTTCAGCAGTCGCAGTTATATCGGTAATATTCGGAGTGAGTTTGACGATGACAGGAACTTCAGCTACTTCTTTTGCCCAATAGGTTTGTTTTTCAACAAGCTCTGGCACTTGTCCTGATGCTGAACCCATCCCTCGTTCTGCCATTCCGTGAGGACATCCAAAATTTAATTCAAACCCATCGACTCCAACCGCTTGAACACGTTTTACAATCTCATGCCATTTTTCTTGTTTCGGCTCTACCATTAAAGAGGCAATGATGGCTCGATCAGGAAACATTTTTTTCGTTTCTTCGATTTCTTTTAAGTTCACTTCAAGTGGACGATCTGTAATAAGTTCGATGTTGTTAAACCCTGCCACTCTTTGTCCATTGAAGCTTACTGCTGCGAAACGGGAAGATACGTTTAAGATTGGTTCCCCAAGTGTTTTCCATACTGCTCCTCCCCATCCGGCTTCGAATGCTCGTTGTACTTGATATCCCGAATTTGTTGGGGGTGCTGAAGCTAACCAAAACGGATTCGGAGATTGTATTCCAGCTAAATCAATACGTAAATCAGCCATTGACTCCCTCCTTGACTTTTTTATCCAATTCTTTTCTTTGTATGAGTTAAATATTGGTGGATTGCATAAGCGGTTTCTTTCCCTTGCTGAGCTGCTGTAACAACCATCGCTTCTCCTTGACCCTTTCCAAATGTCACATCTCCACATGCGAACACTTTTTCAACCGAAGTTTGATGTGAACTTGAAACTTGAACAACCCCATATTTATGATCTAGTTCAAAGGCTTCAATGAGCTCTTGATGTCGTGTTTGACCAATCGCCTTAATTACAGCATCGACTTTCATAGTAAACTCAGAACCTTCTATCGGAATCGGTCGTCGCCTTCCGTCTTCTCCTTTCTCAGTAAGCTTCATTTTGACGCATTCGATATGAGTGACGTTTCCATTCTCATCACCAATGATTTTTACAGGAGATGTTAACCAGCGGAACTCAACCCCTTCCTGCTTCGCAAATTCATACTCGAAATCGTAAGCAGTCATCTCACTTTTCGTTCGGCGGTATAGAATTTTTACATTTTCAGCACCAAGTCGAACAGAACAAGTTGCACCGTCGATTGCTGTATTTCCAGCGCCGATGACAACGACTTTCTTCCCTATGAGAAATTCAGGCAATGGCTCTTTTTTCGTTAATTTAATTAATTCAATAGCATCATAAACGTCATTTAACTCTTCTCCTTCAATTCCTAAATTTGGAACTTTCCCCATACCAACCGCTAAAACGACGGCATCATATCGATTTAACAGGTCTTGTGCTGTTATATCCGTACCAACTTTTGTGTTCGTGTGAATTTCAACTCCTAAACTTTTCACCTGTTGAACTTCCCAATACGATATCGATTTTGGTAATCGAAATGAAACGATGCCAAATGTATTCAATCCACCTGCTTCATGTTCAGCTTCAAAGATGGACACTTCATATCCCATTCGTGCCAGTTCGCGTGCGGAAGAAAGACCGGCAGGACCGCTTCCGACTACAGCCACTTTTAATCCATTTTGTTTTCCAGCTTGAAACAAAGTGGATTCGTTGTGAATGGCCCAATCCGTTGCATATCGCTGCAAGTTCCCAATCATGATTGGTTTTGTGGAATCATTTAAAACACATGCCCCTTCACACAATTCTTCTGTTGGACAAACGCGTGCACAGCTAGCACCTACTGGGTTTGAGGACATGATTGTTTTGGCAGACCCCTTTAAGTTTCCAGTAGCAATTTTTTTAATAAATGAAGGAATATCAATGCCTGTTGGACATGCATTTATACAAGGAGCGTCATAGCAATATAGGCATCGGTTCGCTTCTTCAAAGGCTTCTCGTGGTGATAGACCTTTTTCCACTTCTAGAAAGTTACTTTCTAATTCATAAGTTTGATTCAAACTAAAGTGACCCCCTTTAAAAAATTTTAATTAGGACTGTGAGTAATAGTGGGAGTTAGAAAAATACTATGGAAATGCACGGAAAGGAGCGCATTGATGAATGATCGTAGGAATGAGATGATCAATGCGAAAATGATATGGAAATGGCTAAATAAGTGAATAACTAGAATAAAAAACATAATCTTAAAAATATTCTAATTGTAAAAATCTGATTTTTCATTATACATAATGTTAAATAAATGACAATTCACATTAATCATTTTGTAAATGTATGAGAATCTAACGATTAATGAGAAAAGATGAAAACACCCCTCATTTCAAAATGAGGGGTGTAAAAGTAAAAGTACGGTCTTTCACACTTCTTATTTTCTAAGAATCTGTCAGTCTAGTAGATATCTTTTGATTTAATACATAAGCTACGTAACCAAATGTTATCGCATGAACTAACTCCATAATCTTGATATCTTCTCCATTGCTAATAATAAGGGAATAACTAAAAGAGAGAATAGAAAAACACACCATCAAAAGAAAGAAATTTCGAAGTATTCTCATAACCTTCCCTCCCTAAAACACTTTGTTGCTTAAATTTTCATAATCCCGCCAGTACTTGCAGACGTGACGAGTTTAGAGTAACGAGCGAGGTAGCCCGTTTTCACTTTAGGTTCAAAACCTTTCCAATTTGCTTTTCGTTTTTCCCATTCAACTTCGTCAACTTGCACATCCATTGTTCGTTTTTCGATATCGATGACAATGTGGTCTCCGTTTTTAACAAAAGCTAGTGGACCACCTTCTGCTGCTTCTGGGGAAGCGTGCCCGATTGAAAGCCCGCGTGATGCACCAGAAAATCGACCATCAGTAATGAGCGCAACTTTTGGCCCTAATCCCATGCCGACAATTTGAGAAGTAGGGGCAAGCATTTCAGGCATTCCTGGACCGCCTTTTGGTCCCTCGTAACGAATAATTACGACATGCCCTTCTTTAACTTCTCCACTAGCAATGCCTTTTACAGCTTCGTCTTGGGAATCATAAACGATAGCTGGTCCTTCATGACGAGTAATACCATTTTGTACTCCACCCGTTTTAATAATCGCCCCATCCGGTGCCAGGTTACCAAACAATACAGCTAATCCGCCTTTTTCTGAGAAAGGTTCGTCAATAGAGTGGATGACTTGTCGATCTTTCACTTCGCACCCTGCAATGTTTTCTCCCAATGTGTTACCAGTAACAGTTAGAGTATCTAAATGAAGAGTTCCCTCTTTTTTCGACAATTCATTTAAGACAGCTGATACGCCTCCTGCTTCATGTAAGTCTTCAATATGTACGTCGGAAGCTGGTGCTAATTTCGAAAGGTGAGGAACCCGATTTGCTACTTCGTTAATGCGCTCTAATGGATAATCGATTCCAGCTTCGTTGGCAATCGCTAACGTATGCAATACAGTATTAGTCGAACCACCAAGCGCCATATCGAGTGCAAAAGCATTATCAATCGCTTTTTCTGTTACGATATCTCTCGGTTTGATATCTTTTTCAATAAGTTCCATAAGTTTTTTAGCAGACTTTTTGACAAACTCTTTTCGTTTCGGATCAATTGCTAGAATCGTACCATTACCTGGCATTGCAAGTCCAAGGGCTTCTGCTAAACAGTTCATTGAGTTGGCAGTAAACATTCCCGAACAAGATCCGCATGTAGGACAGCCAAATTGCTCTAGTTCTTGTAAACCTTTTTCGTCTATTTTACCAGATTGATAGGCTCCTACCCCTTCGAAAACGGAAGATAAGGAGATTTTCCTTCCGTCACTTGTTCTACCTGCTGCCATCGGACCGCCACTTACAAATACAGTAGGAATGTTTAAGCGCATAGCGGCCATCATCATACCTGGCGTGATTTTATCGCAGTTTGGGATGCATACCATTCCATCAAACCAGTGAGCTGAAACGACAGTTTCAACCGAATCAGCAATGATTTCACGACTCGGTAATGAATATCTCATGCCAATATGTCCCATTGCGATTCCATCATCGACACCGATTGTATTAAATTCGAATGGTACTCCTCCTGCTTCCCGAATCGCTTCCTTTACAATCTTCCCGAACTCTTGTAAATGGACATGACCAGGAATAATATCGACATATGAATTCACAACGGCGATAAATGGTTTGTCAAAATCTTCATCCTTTACTCCCGTAGCTCGCAACAGACTTCGGTGTGGTGCCCGGTCAAATCCTTTTTTAATCATATTGCTTCGTAGTTCAGCCATGATGAACCTCCTATATACATTTGAAATATTCAGTAAATTTAATATTTTTATATTATACTATCATCATTTCAAAATCACAAACGGTTTTTTGTTAAAATTTTATATTTTTTCTATTTGCTAGTCTGATTGTAAGTTTAGTTCATATTTATCAATCTTTTTATATAATACCGAGCGACTCATTCCTAATCTTTTTGCAGCTTTTACTTTATTCCCTTTTGTTTCTGTTAAGGCTTGAATGATTGCATCTTTCTCAACTTGCTCCATCAGACTAATGGGAGGACTTGCAATCGTATTTTGTTGCTTCTTATGAAAATATTCTGGTAAGTCCTTCAATGTCAATTCAGCCTGATCAGCAAATACCATACCGTGTTCAAGAACATTGCGTAACTCTCGAATGTTTCCTGGCCAATGATGTTTTTGTAAAATGGCCATTGCAGCATCAGAAACTTTCATAATACTAGTTCCATTTTGTTGATTTAATTCTGTTAGAAACCGTTCTACTAAAAGTGGAATATCTTCTATACGGTCACGTAATGGTGGGAGTTCAAATGAAATGACATGAAGTCGATAATACAAATCTTCTCGAAATTGACCACTTTTCACCATTTCCTCCAATGATTTATGAGTTGCCGCTACGATTCGCACATCGACCGAAATAGGTTCAGTTCCACCTACTCGATAAAATTCCTTTTCTTGTAGTACTCGTAATAATTTTGCTTGTAATGGAAGAGACATATCCCCTACCTCATCGAGAAATAACGTTCCACCATTAGCTAGTTCAAATTTCCCTTTTTGACCAGTTGGTTTTGCTCCTGAAAATGCCCCTTTTTCATATCCAAAAAACTCTGATTCTAGTAAAGATTCAGGAATAGCCGCGCAGTTTATCGTCACAAATGGATTTTCCTTTCGGGGACTAAAATAATGAATAGCTTTTGCTAAAATTTCTTTACCTGTCCCACTTTCTCCCCGAATTAAGATGGTTGATTTCCCCTTTGCTGCTCGTCTAGTACTTTTAAAAAGCTTCTCCATTTTTTTATTCTTTGTTTTTAAGAGGTCAGTGGAAAACAATACGTTTCGCCTATCGTTTGTTAAAGTAGATTTTTTATGAGCGAGTTGAAACACTTCGCTTAATTGACGAAATGAAACAATCCCGATCGCTCCAATTATTTTTCCATCTTGATAGATTGGAATTTTACGGACAATATATCTTATCCCCTTTCGTTCCATTACATCGCTCACATCTGGGACACCTGTCGATAAAACTTCTGTCAGCTGAAAATGAGGAAGAACTTCATCTATATGACATTCGTTTAAATCGTCTTTTTTGAGATTAAACAACTCAATAATGGGGTCATTGAAAAACGTTATTCCTCCGATGCTATTCACCATAACAATCCCATCAAACGCATTGTTAACGGCTGTATCAAGTATGCTTTTTAAATTTTTAACCGCTTGTAATTCTTCTGCTAGTTTTTCCACTTCTGTTTCAAACTGTAACATATACATCGTTCCGTACGTTTTGGTATGTGTTAGAAATCGAGATGTACGAACAATTATCGTTTCATTGTTTATTTGTAGTGGAACGGTCTGATTGATTTTGGTTGAAGAAATGGATAATAGTCGTTGAACAGAGGTATTGATAATCTCATTTTCCTTTTTTTGAAGCATTTTGCAACAAGTTTCGTTTACGAACGTAATTTTCCCACAATCGTCAGTCATAATAATTCCAAAGTTCGTATTATTTATGACAGTTGAGAGTTGGTGTTTTAACGATTCAGATGTTGATAATAAAGTTAGAACAAAGTCAGCTTTCGTCATAAGTCCTACAACCTTACCATCTGAATCTATGACGACAGCAGTGCCTACTTTTGATTTTTTTACCAGTATTCGTAACTGGTCATAAGAAAGATTCATCGGTAAGACGATGACTTCTTTTTTTATGTACCCCGTTATTTTTGTTGATAGTGGTACGTTATGTAAAATCATCTCGAATAAGCATGATCGTGTAAATACACCATCTAAACTTCCAGATTCACTTTGAATCGGAATTGTGTTCCATTTTGTTTTTTTCATCAATTGGATGGCATCTTTTAATGTACTTTGACTCGTTAATACTTCACTTACTGGTGTCATGATGTCTTTTAATTCAATCACTACATGACCTCCTTTCTTTAAAGAAGTTTGATGTAGACTATATGAATCCCTGCTAAGAAAAAAGTGATTTTGGAAAATTGGAAAAACTTTTTCTGAGAATAATTAAAAAAATTACTCGTATTTTTCCATTTGGTATTGAATGAAAAAGGTGGTGGAAATCCTTTAGGGTACAGCACGTGCCAAAGCCCGAACAGAAGAGCTTGAAAGTTGAGGAGATTGATAGTTCAATGTAGAGGCGACTGTTAAGTGTTGGACACAATATCGTCATATCGCTAGAGAAGTCGAAACATGAGGAACTTCCAACTTCCCAATATAACTAAATGTCTATATACGAAGAAAGAGGCTGTACTTTTTGTACAGCCCCATCTATCATTAATGAACCCTTCTCTCTTTTTCTTTCCAATGTTGGTTACGTAAATGGCGCTTCAAAATTTTACCTGCACCACTTTTAGGAAGTGCTGATACAAATTCGATTTCTTTCGGTACTTTATACGGAGCTAGTTTCCCTTTCATAAAGGTAATGATTTCGTCACGTGTAGGATACTCGCCCTCCTTTAAAACAATGACAGCTTTAACTACTTCCCCCCATTTTTCATCTGGGATGCCGATGACAGCACATTCTAAGACAGCAGAATGCTCATATAACACATTCTCAACTTCAGTCGAGTAAATATTTTCTCCCCCTGATATAATCATATCTTTTGCTCGATCGACAATGTAAACATAATCTTCATCATCTTTATATCCTAAATCACCCGTAAAATACCATCCGTTTTGTAGTGCACGTGCCGTTTCTTCTGGAAGATTCCAGTATCCTTTCATGATGTTTGGCGCTTTTACAACTATTTCACCTACTTCATGCCCCTTTACTTCCCTTCCATTCGGGTCTACAATTTTAAGTTCTACTCCTTGAACAGCTTGACCACAAGATTGCAAGCGTTTCAATGTTTTAGGATTATCATTAACGATATGATCTTCAGCTCTTAAGACGGTAACGATTGGAGCTGCTTCTGTCATTCCATATGCTTGGATGAATTGGGTATTCGGAAGCAAGGACATTGCTTTTTTCAATACTTCGACTGATATAGGTGAAGCTCCATAGAGTATTTTTTGTAGGTTTTTTACATTGTAGCGGTTGAATTGTGGTGAATGTATAACCATGTTTATCATCGTAGGAACGAGTAACACAGCTGTAATTTTATGTGTTTCGATGGCGTATAAAACTTTCTCTGGACTGAAGGTTCGAATATGTGCGTGTGTTCCACCGACTAAAGTTATGGCAAAAGTGGAGGCTTGATCAGCGAGATGGAACATCGGTGCTGCATGGAGATAGATTTCTTCTTCATGGTATTTTAAATTTAGTGCTGCATGGAAAGCGTTATTGACTAAATTTTTATGCGTGAGCATTACGCCTTTTGATCGCCCAGTTGTCCCTCCTGTATAAAAGAGTCCGGCCACATCTTCTTCATTTACATGTTCAATGGTTAAAGTGTTTGCCGATTGTTCATGAATTAAAGATTCGTAAAGAATGTAGTCACGATCTTGTGTGGAAGCTTCGGCTAACACAATTCTCTTTAAGCTGTTTACATTTTCCTTTATTTCTTTAACCATTGGGCTAAATTCTTGATGAATAAACAAAGTTTCGACATTTGCATCATTTAAAATAAATGAAACTTCAGGGGCAGTTAATCGGACGTTAATTGGAACAACTATGGCACCGAAACTCGTTGCAGCATACATAATTTCTAGATAACGAAAGTTGTTAAGCATGAGGATACCAATTCGGTCTCCTTTTTGAATTCCCATATTTTGTAGAGCCGCCTTTAATTTTGCTGTCCGAGAAGTAAATTCTCGATACGTAAAGGTATCCTCTCCATCAATAATTGCCGTCTTATTCGGAAATGTGCGGTTGGCAAAAAGTAACCCTTTAGTGATGAGCATATATCATCCTCCTAAAATAGTAGCTTTATTGGATGAACAAGCACTTTACGTATACCATCCTCCGTTTACGTTTAGTACTTGACCATTCACATAGTTTGATAGAGGGGAAGCTAAGTAGAAGATACTTTGTGCCGCTTCTTCCACTGTACCTGCCCTTTTTTGTGGAATCGAATGTTCAAACATCGTTCGTACCTTTTCTGGAATGCCTATCGAAATACCATTAATACTCTCTCCCTTTTCCTTTGGTTGTGTGAGCCTTGTATCAATCATCCCAAATGCCACAGCATTACAATTTACTTGATAAGGGGCCCATTCCCGAGCAATCGTTTTTGTTAATCCGATTAATCCAGCCTTAGCTGATGCATAGTTCGCTTGTCCAACGTTTCCCATGACTCCCGCAACTGAAGAAACATTAACAATTTTCCGATAATTATAGGTGCCATTTTCAACATCTTTTTTTCCTGCTTCACGGAAATAAGGAGCTGCTTCTCGAATAAGACGAAACGGAGCAATTAAATGAATGTCAAGCATCGCTTGAAATTGTTCATCAGACATTTTGTGGACGAATCCATCCCATGTATATCCTGCATTATTGACTAAAATGTCTAACTGACCGAAAGTTTGAATCGTTTCATGAATGATTCGTTGAGCAAAGTCATTGGTTGTGACATCACCAATGACAGCTAGAGCTTTTCCTCCGTTTTCTTTGATTTCGTTCGCGCATTCGAATGCGGGCTTTTCATCTAGGTCGCTTATGACTACTTTTGCTCCTTCATTTGCAAACATATCTGCAACTTTTCTACCAACACCTCTCCCTGCCCCCGTTACAATGGCTACTTTGTTTTCTAAAAGGTTCATAAATGCTCCTCCTTTTCAACTAGTACCGTAAATCTACCTTTTAGTTTGATTTGTTGTAGAGTGTTTTTGACAAGTACTTCCCCCGCTATAACCTGTTTCTCTTGATCAAATTCCAATAGCTTTCCGTATATAGTTAATCTCTCACCTGGATACGTCATTTTTGCAAACCTTACAGAAAAAGATTGTAAGGATTTTCTAGGAAACCAAGTAGTAATGGCCTCTCCCGCAAAGCCCATAATTAACATTCCATGCGCAATACAATCGTCCAAACCTGCTTTTCGGGCGATTGGGACAACTGTATGAATCGGATTAAAATCACCGGATGCTCCTGCATATTTGACAAGCTGTGTATGCGAAATTGGTGGTTTTTCAACTGGTTTTAACGGCTTCATTTATCGTTCACCTCTTGTCGTTCAAGTATTGTTGATGTAGCAGTTAAGACAAGATCGTCGTTCTCATTGAAATAATCCGTTTGAAGAGTTACAAATGTCATATTCTTTTTCCTTTCAATATGTTTCACAATTGTTTTTCCGTAAATCGTATCTCCAGCGCAGACATCTTTATAATATTGATACGACTGCTCACCATGTAAAACATGTAGTGGGTTTAACTCTAGTTGTTCAATCAACTCGTCAAAATTAGCACCTGCCCACATTTCAATGCATGTTGGGAATGTAGGAGGAATTGGTATATCATTGTATCCTTGCTTAAGGGCTTCCTTTAGATCGTAATATATCGAATTGTTGTCACCGATTGCTTGAACAAATTCTTTAATCTTTCCCCTTTCAATGACATAGGTAAAAGAAGCAATTTGCATTCCTATTTTTTGTTCGAGAGAATTCATCAGTTCGCTCCTTTCTAAATACCAAGATTTTTCGCAATGATTGTTTTCATAATTTCATTTGTTCCCGCATAAATCGCCATCACTGGGGTATCTCGATATCTCCTCGCGATTTCATATTCCTCCATATAACCATAACCGCCATGTAGTTGTAAGCATTGTGCCGATATTTTTTTCGCTAACTCCGTTAACCACCATTTTCCCATTGATACTTCAGTGACGATATCATTTTGTTTCATATGCTTAATAATTAGCTCTTGGAGGAAAGTTCGGCCAATTTTTAATTCGGTAGCCATTTCTGCGAGACGGAATTGGACAGATTGAAAATCACTAATACGTTTTCCGAATGCTTTTCGTTCTTTGACATATGAAATGGCTTGTTTGAGCATTTCTTCTCCAGCTACTAACGCAGAAATGCATACGAGAATTCGCTCTTGTTGTAGTTTCTCCATTAAGTAGTAAAACCCTTTTCCTTCCTCACCGATGATATTCGTCACCGGTACTCTGGCATCTTCAAAAATGAGTTCTGCTGTATCCTGTGCATGCAGTCCTACTTTTTTTAATTGTTTTCCTCGTTTAAAACCAGGTGTATCCCGTTCAACTGCTAATAAACTAATTCCTTTATGAGGTGGATTGATCGTTTTGTTTGTTTTACAGGCTACAATGATTAAATCAGCTTGAATGCCATTAGTAATGAACGTTTTTTCCCCATTCAGAACGTAATAGTCTCCATCTTTTATGGCAGTTGTTCGAATATTAGCTAGATCAGAGCCAACTTCTGGTTCTGTCATGGCGATTGCTGTAATGATATCTCCACTTACACAAGAAGGTAGCCATCTTTTTTTCTGTTCATCCGTTCCGTACGCTTGGATATATGGAACAACGATGTCATTGTGAAGCCCTACCCCTATTAAGCTCGTCCCAACTCTTTCGAACTCTTCGTTAAGGATGAAGGAATAGAGGAAATCGGCTTGGAATCCTCCATATTTTTCTTCAACTCCCGGACATAGGAACCCTTTCTCCCCAAGCTTTTTCCAAAACTCTCGTGGTATCCTTCCCTCTCTTTCCCAAAGTTCGTAGTTTGGACGAGCTTCTTTTTCTAAAAACTTTTTTAAAGACTTTCGAAAGATTTCATGTTCATGTGTGAATGGTAGTTCACTCAATTTTGGCCCTCCTTTTATACTGCATACATGCTTACAACTACCGCTCCTCCTAGTCCTAAGTTGTGCTGGAGTGCAATTTTTGCTCCTTCCACTTGACGCGGACCAGCAACATTCCTTAGCTGCCAAACAAGCTCTGTACATTGGGCTAGACCGGTTGCACCTAACGGATGGCCTTTGGACATAAGCCCCCCAGAAGGATTGATTACATATTTACCTCCATATGTGTTGTCTTGATTCTTAATAAATCGCTCTGCCTCACCTTCTTCACAAAGTCCTAACCCTTCGTAACTGATAATTTCATTCGGTGTAAAGCAATCATGTAATTCGATCACATCGACATCTTCAGGTCCAATTCCTGCTTCTTCATACACAGCCATTGCCGCGCGAGTCGTCATATCTTTCCCAACTAAAAATATAGGGTCTTTATAGGAGTCGAGTGTATCAGTTGCCATTTGTTGACTAAGAATACGGACAGTATTTTTAAGGTTGTGGTGCTTGACGAATTCATCATTGGCAACAATAACAGCAGCAGCTCCGCAAGAAGGAGGACATGCACAAAGTCTAGTTAAGTAGTTTGGATACATGATTGGAGCGTTTTTGACTTCTTCGATTGTTAAAGGTGTTCGAAATATTGCATAAGGATTATGCTTAGCATGCAATCTCGTTTTTACAGCTACATGATAAAAGATTTCTGGATCCGCTTGATACTTTTCTAAATAAGCATTACCCGCTGCACCAAACGTTCGTAAAGCTATGGGTGCATCAGGAGCATTTGGTGCCAACTCTTTTAATTTCTGATCAAACGTTTCCAATGGTGAGGTTCGATCTTGCCATTGGGAACCGATAGCTCCTTTTTGCATTTCTTCAAATCCGAATGCTAAAGCGCATTGAATGGCACCTGAGGAAACAGCTTGACGGGCTAAATAAAGAGCTGTAGAACCTGAAGAACAGTTATTATTGACATTAACAATTGGAATACCGCTCATTCCTACGCGATATAGAGCTGTTTGCCCTGAAGTACTATCGCCATAGACGTAACTGGCATAGGCTTGTTCGACTTTGGAATACTCAATCCCAGCATCTTTTAGTGCCCCTCTTATTGCCTTCTCTGCCATTATTTCATAAGGTTCGTGGGACCCCGGCTTCATAAAAGGGACCATATCAACCCCAATAATGTGTACGCTTTCCTTCATTTCACTTCCTCCTTCTTGATTGAAAAAACTTCTGAATCTCGAAAACTAGCTTTTTCTTTGTCGGTGAATCCAATTTCTTTTAATATTTGGCTTGAGTGTTCACCACGTTTACATCCTGCAAAGGAATAAGTGGGTTTTGACTTAGAAAATTTTATTGGTAAAGCTATTTGTCTTTCGAATTGACCATTTTGTAATGGTACTTCTACGATCATATCCCGATTATTTAATTGCTTACTAGCTTCTAAAAACGTTAAAACAGGTTCGACACAAATGCCCCTTTTTTGAAAAACTTCTTGCCACTGCTGAAACGTTTTTTCTTTAAATGTTTGGTTTAATTCTTCTTTTAGGTACATTACTTCTTGCTTTTTGGTACTCTTCATCATTGGTAACAAATCTAAACGCTCTATGACTTCACAAAATTCCTTTTGAAAGTGTGGTTCAAGACTACCAACTGAAAAATACCTTCCATCCTTTGTTTCGTAATAGTCGTAGTAGCTCCCACCGTTTAATAGCTCATAACCTTGAGTAATGTCCTCTTTTTTCTCAACTGTGTAAGAGCCGTACAGTGTATTTAACGAAAAACAAGCATCCGTCATACTAATATCAATGAATTGTCCTTCTCCTGTTTGCATACGATGAATCACGGCTGACAAAATGGCCATAACAGCATAATGAGAACCTCCTGCGACATCAGCGAGTTGAATTGTTAATGGTATCGGTTTTTCCCCTTCTCTTCGAAAAAAATCGGCGATACCGGAACGAGCGAGAAAGTTTATATCATGACCAGGACGTTCTCTGTTCACTCCAGTTGCCCCGTAACCACTTATCGAACAATAGATCAATTTTGGATTAATGGACTTAAGTTGGGCATACCCTAGACCAAGTCGATCCATTACACCAGGTCGAAATTGCTCTACGATAATATCATGCGTTTGAATTAATCGTTCAATAATATTGTTGGCTTCGCTTTTCTTTAAATCGAGTGTCAACGAACGCTTGGACCGATTTAAAGAACGGTGAGTAATACTCGTATCATTCTCTTTAGAATGAAACTGTCGAATTAAGTCTTCCTTTGAAGGATGTTCAATCCGTATCACATCAGCGCCTAAGTCTGCTAAAATTCTCGTTGCAAACGGCCCGGGAAGCAAAGTGGAAAAGTCTAGTACTTTTAAGCTTGAAAGAAGCATAGCATTCCCCTCCAATTACCGTTTAATGAGAAGCTTGAAAATACAAGATAGCACATTTTTCTCTGATTGGTTTTTTCCAACAAATTGAAGGTGTATAATTCCTTTTGTCGGATCCTCAACAGGTATACACTTATGAACGGTTACTTCTGAATGAAGAATGTCATTTGGATATACAGGATTGTGGAATCGTAAATGATCAATACCTATTCCAGCAATACAATCACGGCCTAAAATATTTAACTGAACCCATTCTTTCCATAAAAGGCTTAATGTAAAGGCACCAGGTGCAATAATTTGACCAAAAATCGATTCCTTTGCAGCTTCCTCTGACGTATGAAAATATTGAGGATCATAGTTATTCGCAAAATGTATCAATTCGTCTTTGTCAACAATCACTGAATCTGTAATAAATATTTGCCCTTCCGAAAAGTGATCATACTTCAACTCTTTCCCCCCTTATAAAATCACTTGTAATTATATTTGCAAAATATGTGCCAATTGAAACTTTTGATTTGTTGGGTATTTGGGGATATCGGTGTCCGAAAAACAAACAATCGTTCAACTACATATGTTCTGTTTCCAGACATTTTCTCATCGTATCGTTTAATTGTTTATAAATGCTAACTATTTCTTCTAACTTCATTCTGACGAGACCGCTTGAGGATGGTGCAACAAAATCTTGTACCCCTGGAATGATCGGATCATCTTGAAATCCCCAAGGGGATTGCTTCTTTTTCGCATATTGAAGATAAACTCCTTTACCAACAAAACAGACGATTTTCGGGCGAAAATATTTAATTTTTCTCTGTAATTGGATTCGCCCTTCTTCGTATTCTTCTTTTGTAATTTCACTTGCAGCCTTAGTTGGTCTCGCAACAATGTTTGTAAAACCATAGCCAATTTGTAATAGTGATTGATCATCAAAAGGGGTTAATTGTTCTTTTGTTAAGCCTGCCAAATAAAGGATTTTCCAAAATCGATTGTTCGGGTTGGCGTAATGATGACCAGTTTGCGAAGACCGAATGCTCGGGTTAAAACCAACAAATAAAATATGTAAGTCTTTACGTATATAGTCTTTTATAGGGTTCATATCATTTACCTCCATTCATAAAAGTTAAAAAAGCCATGACATTAAGCTGTCATGACTAACAGAGTGGACATTTAAGAATCGATTGGTTGACTTAATCATCCCCATCAAACCAATCACCGATTCCCCCTAGTATACTTCCTTCACCTACACGCCCTCCTCTTTGCGGAGCTGCAGCAAAAATTCGATCAGCTAGACGACTAAATGGTAGAGATTGTACCCACACCGTACCGGGGCCACGAACGGTTGCGAAAAACAGCCCTTCCCCTCCAAAAAACGCGGTTTTCACTTTCCCAACAAACTCGATATTATACTCAACGCCTTTTGTCATGGCGACTAAACAACCAGTATCGATTTTTAACGTTTCTCCAGGTAAAAGTTCACGTTTATGAATCGTACCTCCAGCATGCATAAAGGCTAGACCATCACCTTCGAGCTTCTGCATAATAAATCCTTCTCCACCAAAGAAACCTGTTCCTAGCTTCTTTTGAAAATCAACCCCTACAGAAACTCCTTTTGCAGCACATAAAAAGGCATCTTTTTGACAAATGACTTTACCACCCATTTCACTTAAATCAACAGGAATGATTTTCCCAGGATAAGGTGCTGCAAAAGAAACGTGCTTTTTACCCATTCCACGATTCGTAAATACGGTCATAAATAAACTCTCACCGGTTATTAGTCTTTTTCCTGCTCCGACAAGCTTTCCAAAAAAGCCAGTCCGTTCATTCCCATCACCAAAAACAGTCTCTAAGTCGATGTCTTCATCCATCATCATAAGTGCACCCGCTTCAGCGATTGCGCTCTCACCTGGATCTAATTCAATTTCTACGAATTGCATGTCATCCCCATGTAATTGGTATTCAATCTCATGTGCATTCATCATTAAGCCCTCCTTTACGTATTTATTTTACTGATTTAACAATACTTTTATATCCTATAAACAAAAATGAGATGAAAACAATACCGTTCTCATCTCATTGGGTACTAGATTATATTAGGAAATTTTTTGAACGTTTGCAGCTTGTGGTCCGCGGTTTCCTTCAACGATTTCGAAAGATACTGATTGACCTTCTTCTAACGTTTTGAAACCTTCAGATTGAATTGCAGAATAATGAACGAATACGTCGTCTCCACCGTCTACTTCGATAAATCCAAAGCCTTTTTCAGAGTTAAACCATTTTACTTTACCAGTTTGCATGTTAATGCCTCCTAAAACTTTTAAAAAATTGCCCATTATGTATGGATGAAAGTTGGTACAAAAAAAGTCGTAACATATAGAAGTGTAGGATAAATGTTCGCCCTCACTTCTCAAATGTTACGACTTACATGAATCCTTGTTTAATCACGTACATAACGGTTAGTTTCATCTTATCACCTTAAAGAGGAAATGTCAAACTAATGTTGGAAATTTTTTCTCAATTATACGCTTTCAACATTGTTAAAAAATCGACTGTTAATCGAGCTGCCCAAATATTTTTTTGTTTTTCCCACGTTTCTTCAAATTGATTCCACTTCCATGTTGGTTCAATCCAACCATCTTTCTTCACTTTTTCAATTAAATACGAGAAATTTAATTGAATTAATTGGTCGTCAATGTGGAATGGATTATCAAGGGCTACAAGATAAAATGAGAGTGGCGTCGGGACATAAGAGGAATATTGCGTAACGTCTTTACATATCAACTTGTCAATGGATTTTTTCAAATATGGATACATGTTCTTTTGGAGTGAAACAGGCAATCGTTGGTACAAACGCATATAACAAAAAGTTTCATGAGAAGATTCAAGTTCCTCCATATTCCATAAATGTTCCATTGCCTGCTTTACTAAATCATCAATACTCAATTTTTGTACATATGGGGAGTATTCATACAAATAACCGATGATTTCAGCGGAAGGATTTCCCCAATAATGATCAATCATACTTAAACCTGAATGGGGATTAACGTGCCACCACGGTGCATGAGGATAGTTATTCACTTGTTTTGGAACTGCGACCCAGCCTTTTCGCTTAGATAAAAATGAGTCTTCAAAGTAAGCGACTCCTCTTTCAATCATTTTTTGTGCACGTGGCTCATCTGAAAAATCGTTTAATAGTTGAAACGCTACCGTCGTAGCTAAAGGGCTTGATCTTGGGAGTAAAAAATCAGGTTCAAGCCCGTTACCAAATCCGCCATCGCTATTTTGATACGACTCAAGCTGGATGAGAACTTCTTCACTAGATTCGTTTTCAATGTGATAAAGAAACAGCGATTTTTCCAACTCACTACCATAGGTAAATATCTTTGTTTTTATCTTGCTTAGCAATTCGTTCGAAATGGAATCCATCAAAAAAACCCCCTTCCTTAGATTATAAGGAATGAGGGTGCTACTGCACAATGAATGTTTGTGCCATATCCGTACAGTCAGGGTGAAATTCCACACGCAAGCATATTATGCTTTCAACCGTGTTAATACATTGATTCCGAACAATAATATACTAATAGTCGTGACAAGTCCACCTGTGGCGATAACTGGGACAATGCTTTCAAACCCATTCACATAAAAGCAGAGCCCTATCATCATCGTAGGTAAACCGAGATTATGGAGCCAAAAATGGGCCTTCGCCAGTCCTGTATCTGAAGTTTCAGGGAAAAAATGATAAATAAGACCTGCTAGTGTCAACGCTGTCCATCCTAATAAATTAATATGAACATGTACGGAGGATAGCGCAAAATTATGTGTCATGGACATAAATAGCCCAAGACAAACTCCAATCATAAAATAAACAACCGATATTTTTATAAGTTTAATACCCACAATCTCCCCCCTTTCCGAGACAATTATATGCAACCTCCCTTTTTTGTAGAACTTAACACTTATTAAAAGTGGTAAAGTCTTTGAAGTGAACATATAGATTAACAGACTATTTTGGAAGGGTGTGGCGTATGGCGCGTGAAATTTGGGGTGTTGACTCTGCACAAAAAGTGACAACGACATTATTTGACTGTGTCGTTAATCAATACGGATTTCCTAATTATTGGGGACGCTATTTATCAACCGTCGCCAATGTATCAGACGGTCTGTCGGATAAAGAAATTCAATTTTTGAAAGAAAAAGGTGTCAAAATCTTGCCGATTTATAACGAGAATAAAGATGCTTTTGGTTATGAGAAAGGGAAGGTTTCCGCACGTAACGCAATTTTTCATGCGAGGAGATTAAAAGTTCCTAAAGGTGTATTTCTGTTTGCTAACACGGAAAAGTTTTTTTCGATTGATGAGGCGTGGATTAGAGGATGGGTAGACACATTGTATTCGAGTCCCTATCGACCGGGAATTTATGCGGATCCAAGTACAGACACGTTTAATAACGCCTATTGTTTAGCATCGAAACAAAATGAAAAAGTAGCGGATCAGCTTGTCATTTGGTCTCAAGAGCCAACCCCTGGTCCAACATCAAAAGGCAACGCTCCTTCTTTTAATCCACGTAAGCCGCCTTGTAAAGCTAATGTTTGGGGATGGCAGTATGGAGAGAATGCGTCGAAATGTCCGATTGATACGAATTTGATTGATCGTCGCCTTTTAGAAGCTCTTTGGTAAGCTCGTACAAGAAAGGCTCTTTCCTATATGACTATTATTTTGATTGTACAAATGACAAGTGAGTAAGGCCTGTCTCGTTTCGCCTCCTCGTGTCTAGCGGACTATCAATAAGTCTATAATTGCTCGATTTACTCGTAGGTTCGAATACTCTACCGTTCGTACAACGATGTGCAGTCGCCGTTTTTCACTTCAAGCTGTAAATCCTTTCATAACAAAAGAGGAACAAGGTAAACGAATAACAGCTATAATAAAAAAAGGAATGTAACGGAATTTCTTCGTTTACATTCCTTTTCTATTTTATTGTTACAGAGAGTTTAAATTCAATAAAGTGTTAAAGTATTATCTTTACCGTTTTTTTGCAGTCTAGCTCCAAGCGCCATAGCTCGGGTCGCTTCGGCCCTGCTGTGACGACGGAAACCTCCTCGCAGGTCCTCCAGCGCCCTTCGTCTAAGGACTTGTTCTTTGCGCTTTCCTTACTTAATTAGCTGGTCCGCCTGCTACATATAAAATTTGACCATTTACATAGGAAGATTCCTCTTTCACAAAAAATAAGACAGCATTAGCAATGTCTTCCGGTTGCCCTAATCGTTTGGCAGGTATTGTATCTGATAAATTTTTTGAAAACTCTTCAAAACTTACACCAATCCGTTCGGCTGTTTTGCGTGTCATGTCGGTTTCAATAAATCCTGGAGCAACGGCGTTGGCTGTGATTCCATACTTTCCTAGTTCTATTGCTAGCGTTTTGGTGAAGCCTTGTAAACCAGCTTTTGCCGTAGCATAATTCGCTTGTCCTCTGTTGCCGAGTGCGGAAGTTGATGAAATGGAAACGATGCGGCCATATTGATTTTCGACCATATATTTTTGAACCGCACGCGTACAATAAAAGGCTCCTTTTAAATGAACATTCATGACCGTATCCCAATCATCATCCGACATTTTAAATAAAAGGTTGTCTCGCAATACTCCAGCATTATTCACTAAAATGTCAATTTTCCCATACTTATTGACAGCTTCTTCAACAGCTTGTTCTACTTGAGATCGAACAGAAACATCGGCGATATAATAGGTTACATCGATTCCATCTTTCTTCATTTCTTCCGCTGTTTCATGCGCAGCTTTTTCATCAATATCTACTAAACAAATCTTCGCTCCATTTGATCCAAGTGTATAAGAGATACTTCTTCCGAGCCCCCGACTTGCACCAGTTACGAATGCCACCCTATTTGATAATTGATTCATGCCACTTCTCCCTTCAATTCATTTCCATAAGCAAAGCGGACAAGTGAAATAGGTTCACATCTAATTCTTATTCAATTCGAATGACAATCTTTCCGAAATTTTTCCCCTCGCCCATATACATTAATGCTTCTTTCGTTTCATCAAGGGAAAATGTGCGATCAATCATCGGTTGTAACTCATATTTTTCATATAGGGTGAGCATGTTTTCAAAATCTCTAGGGCTACCCATCGTCGTCCCGAGAATATCCATGTTTTTAAAGAAAATTTTTGGCATTACACAATTAGGTACTGGACCGTTAGTTGCTCCATAACTGACAATTCTACCACCTGGAGCCGTAAGCTGAATGAGGTTATTAAAACCTGGACCACCTACACCATCTACAATTAAGTTGGCACTTCCCATTTGATTTTTAAGTGTTTTTGCCCAATTTTCGTCACGGTAATTTACGCCACCTTTCGCTCCAAGCATTACCGCGCGATTAATTTTCTCCTCACTACTTGATGTCACATACACATTCGCACCAACAGAAACCGCCATTTGCAGTAAGTATTGTGCAACTCCACTCCCGATTCCGGGAATTAATACGGTCTCCCCCTTTTGAACTTGTCCCCTAGTAAACAAAGCTCGGTATGCCGTCACACCAGCTAAGGGTAGAGCCGCTGCTTCATCAAATGATAAATGGTCTGGCTTTCGGTAAACATTCGATGATGGAACTATCACATATTGTGCGAATGTTCCATCACTGGGCATACCTAAAATACGGAATTCTTGTTGTGCGAAGTCATTATTTTCTCCCCAATTTAAACCTGGGTCAATAATCACTTCACTTCCTTCCTGAATTCCCGTTACATCCTTTCCTACCTTAACCACAACCCCAGCACCGTCTGCGCCTAAAATACAAGGTAATTTCATTCCTGGATATAATCCGTACGTAATAAATAGATCGCGACGATTTAATGCCGCGCTCTTTACTTTAATCAGTACTTCATTGTCTTTTAAATCACGAATGGATTTTTCTTCAATGATTACCTTTTCAGGACCTCCAGTTTCGTATAACGTCGCTGCCTTCATGTTCCTTCTCCCCTTTGTTTCAAAAATCTCTCCACTCATTATCGGTTCTTTCTTTTCATCTAGAATCCTGCTTTTTTAATGGATGTAATTTTTTCTATTTGTTTGAAAAGAGAATCCCGTTTAAAGATCATTCATTTCTTTAAGTCTTTTATGTATCCATATTGCACTTTGTGAGCCGTCACCCATCGCAATTGTTACTTGCTCAGAATGTGCTACAACATCCCCAGCTGCCCACACGTTTTTAATATTCGTTTCCTTTGTTCGTGGGTTCACTTCAATATGACCAGATTCATTTACCTTTACTCCTAGTTGTCTTGCTAAAGAAGAATTAACTAAATTACCTCCAAAAGCAATAAAAATCTTTTCAGTTTCTATCCATTTACCTGATTTTAGGGAAACACCTTGACAAAATGTTTTGGAACTTTTTAAATCGATGACTTGTTCAGCAATCATTGGGATGCCTTTTTCTTTTAACCTCTCCTTTGTATGAAGACTTATTGGTTGTTCTTCGTGATTGAGATATAGGAGATCTTTTGTCCAATGCCTGAGTGTTAATGCCATATTTGCACCAGCTTCACCACTCCCAACGACAATTGTTCTTTTTTGATATACTTCGTAACCATCACAATCTGGACAAACATAAATAAAGGTCCCGAGAAACGGGTGAAACATCGAATGAAGATCAGAAGGGATTCGATCTTTAACACCAGTAGCAAATAAGATCGTCTTTGATAAGAACTTCCTCTGATCCTTCGTTTGAATGGTAAATCGGTCGTCTTCTTTTTTCACGACGATTACATTTCCAAAATAAAATTGCGCCCCAAACATGATTGCTTGTTTTTTACCAGCCTCTCTTAACTCCATTCCACTAATTCCACCGGTCCATCCGAGAATATTTTTGTACATGTTACATTCGGAAGAACGCCCATTATTTGAATCAATCACTAAAATGTTATACTTGTATCTCGATAATTGGATGGCCGCTTGTAAGCCTGCTATTCCCCCACCGATTATGACGCAATCATACATCGCTTATTATCACTCCTTTTGAAACGTTTGTAGTTTATTTTTCATCTGTGATATTCGTTGTTGATTAGTGGTCACAAATTGGTTGAAAGGACCCTTTGGTAACATTTTCATCTCTAATTCCATTTGATTCAAAGATGTCATCATCCAGTCGGTGAACGAATCATCTAGAGAAGGTTGAAAATCATCATACAAATCAATTGTAAGCCGATTGGTCGAGTCAACTTGGGCCAAAAATACCTCTTTAAGTTTAATGCCTTTTTTGCTCAATTCTTCATATAGCCACTTAGGGCTTTTTCCGATTTTTGCTAAAGCCTGAGTTTCTATCGTCCCATCTTCTATGACCGTTTGAGGTACATCCATAGGAGGTACGGGTTGAAAAATCTCTCCAAACTCAACTGGTTGCTTTTCTTTCTTTTTTAATACACTGATATCACCTGTTGTTTCCAATGTAGCAAATTCGACATCTGCAACGCGAAATATATCTTTTTTGCGAAGCTGTTCAAGCAAGCTATTGGCAGTAAAATTTTCTTTCTTTAAATTTTCTTCGAGAATTTTTCCGTTTTGTATAAATACGGTCGGTTTACCTTCAATAAACTGTTGAAAGCGTGGGCTTTTTAACGATATGTAAGAAACAAGTATAGGAATAGAGGCCCAAGTTAAGATGCTAGTAAATCCATTAATGATGTTTAAGTCGGAATCCATTGACAATGTGCCAGCAATATCACCAATTGTGATCCCAACGACATATTCAAAAAACGACAATTTGGATAGCTGCTTTTTTCCTAACACTTTTGATATGAGAAACAAGCCAATAATCAGAAACATGGAACGTACAATAATTTCAATCCATTCAGGCATAACCATACCCCTTTTATCTAATTGTGAAAATCTTTCTACACTCTTTATCATGCGAATACTGATTCAAAATTATCGATTGTAATTTTGGGAATATATGTTTCAAAAGGAATAGGTTCAAATACATTTGATGAACGCAATGAACAAACAATACATAAGGGAGACGTATTTGTTCCCATTAAATTGTGAGGTGGATATCAATGAATAGACGAAAGTTAATGGAGAATCTTGTTCAACTCGTTAGTGGAAACCGTGTCATGATACGAAAAAGAAACCAAAATAATATGATGTGGATGTCCTTAATTGGCATTGCTAGTGGTGCACTTATGTATGGGATGAGGAGATACCAACGAAGAATGAATCCAAGTTCCGATCCGTTTGAACAAATGCTCACAAATCGATAAGTTATTTGAAAGAGGGTGCCCCAGCTACTTTTGGGACACCCATTCATTTTTTTAATTAAAATGTTCTAAAAGATAGTTGTTCTCGGTTATTCACTTATCTCGAAAGGCGGACGCTTTCCGGATTTGCACAGTACGTGGCTACCTTTTGCTAATCATTTCATGTCAAATTAGATGAAAACAGCCCAAAAAAAGAAAACTCTTTTTTTGATAGAATGAAGTCACCACAACCTCATAACCAAAAAGAGATTTTTCTTATTCCAATGGATGTAGAAGATTACCTTTGTCGAAGGCGGTGGAAAGAGGCATGAGTCTCATGAAGTTACTTCTTCATGACCTTTTGTCTAATCCCCACTCTTTTTTATTTATGTGTCGTTGTAATTTGCCAACGTACTCCGTATCGATCTTCTACTCGACCAAACATAGCTCCCCAAAATGTTTGTTCAAAAGGCATTAATACGTTTCCGCCTTCAGATAATCTGTCAAACGCGTTCTTCGCTTCGTCTTCTGACTGAAACTCGATCGTTAAATCTAAACCATTTCCTCGTTGAACAGGCTCTATGACAGCATCTGCCATGAAAAATGTTAATCCTGCTGCTTGAAGAACTAAATGCATGACTTTATCTTTCATTTCTTCATTTGCTTGTGGTGCATCCTTAAATGTTTGTACGTTAATAATTTCGCCTTTTAAAGCTATTGCATAAAATTCAGCTTGTTCCTTTGCATTTTGACTAAAAATATACGGATATAAATTCGCCATGTGATAAATCTCCTTTATTCATTCATTTATTTATTTTGAAGGGGTAACCCCTTTTTCCACATAATCCTTTAAAAAAGTTCCTAAAAGTTCTTTCCAACCGTTTTCATGCGCTTCATGCCAATGTGGCTCTAAAAAGCCCATCGCTTGATGAGACAATTGAAGGACAGTCGAATTCCCTTTTTCGATCAGACGATATGAATAGGCGCTATGTACGGAACCTTTCATTCCTAATAGCCCTTGAAGACGTAATTCTTCTGGTGGGTTAATGAATGTAACGGTTCCCCATAAAGCTCCGTTGTCGTTTTCTCCTTTTTCAATAAATGCACCACCAATGACAGGGTCCAAATGAAGAGATGAATTTGGACCTAACAATCGATACGCCCACCATTTATTAATTTCGGATGTTAATGATTGGAACACTTTCTCTCTTGGAGCGTTAATAGTTACTTCTTGTTCAATTTGAAACGAATCAATTTTTTTCTCCATTTGTTCCACTTCTCCTTCTACTATATTTTTAAATTGAATAAGAGATGAAGCGCTCTCCCCTTGATATTTTGTTACCCATCTTTCATAAAGCTGTTGTAGAGGTACAACGTTTAAATAATTGTAACGCATACGACCTTCCCGTCGAATAAGGACAAGATTTGCTTCTTCTAGTATCTTTAAATGTTTCATCACCGCATATCTCGTAACAGTGGGAAAGGCAGCATCTAACTCACCAGTCGTTTTTCGTCCCTCTTTTAATAAATCTAAAATTTCCCTTCGTATTTCGTGATTCATCGCTTTAAATAAAAGAGACAATTCTTGGTCACGCATTCATACCAACCTCTTCTCGTTATGTGACCTTTTAGTAACATATTTAACACGTGACTAAATAGTAACATATAAAACCGATTCTTACAACTTTTTTCTTGAAGTTCTATATAAAACCGCTATAATGAAATGGTTAGATTGTTTCGGAATACGAAATAATTAGTAGTTGGAAAGGAGTTTACCTATGTCAAAGCATCGTGTTGAAGAGATGCCGAAACTATGGACACGTTCTTTTACTTTGTTAGTGATCGGAAATCTATTCGTGTTCATGAGCTTTCAAATGTTACTTCCTACACTTCCGCCACAAATTAAAGCATATGGGGCTACAGAATTGGAAGTTGGACTTGTAACAAGTTTATTTTGTATTGCTGCAGTTTTGATACGACCTTTTATAGGTTTTATATTAGAAAGTTCAAAACGAAAAAAACTTGTCCTAGTCGGCGCACTATCTTTATTAGCTATCACAACTTTGTATTCTCTAACCTCAGCTGTGGTGTTATTCTTATTCATTCGTTTTATTCACGGAATTGCATGGGGTTGGTCGACGACCGCAAACGGAACGGCAGCAGTTGAATTGGTACCGGAAAAACGGCTAGGCGAAGGACTTGGTTACTTCGGATTATCGATGACGATTGGTATGATAATAGCACCAAGTTTAGGAATATTACTTTATCAAACGCTAGGCTTCCAAGAACTTGTCATTGGCTCAACGATTCTTGGTACAATTGCGTTTTTATTGCTTGCAAGCATTTCGTATTCTACTCCTGAAAGTGTGTTGTCTAAGGATCGAAATTGGAAAGAGTTTTCGCTTTTAAAATCAACGATTGATCGTCATGGACGATTTCCAGCCATTATTACACTCATTGCCTCTTTTGGCTACGGTTCCATTGTTACGTTTATTTTAATTTTTGCTGTTGAAAGAGATATTAATGAGGCTTTCTTGTTTTATTTGTGTAATGCCGTAATGGCGACGATAGCACGCCCTTTTGTTGGAAAACGTTTTGACCGTAAAGGACCTTATTTACTCGTTTTTGTTTGTTCCTTTTTAACGATTATCGGATTTTTCCTATTATCATACACCTATTCCGTTGGTCTATTAATCATTAGTGGACTCTTCATTGGTGCTGGATTTGGATCCCTGATGCCAATCTTACAGTCTTGGGTTCTTCAAAAAACACCGAAAGAACGACGTGGAGTGGCTAATGGCATGTTTTACTCATCGATAGATCTAGGGCTTGGAATAAGTGGAATTGTGTTCGGATTTTTATCAACGTTTTTCTCTATAGGTGCTCTTTTTCAGATTTCGACGATCTGCTTCGCTGTCGTTATGGTTCTGACATGGTATGACTTTCGTGTCACTAAAAAACAGGTTCTGCCAAACAAAGCTTCTTTAACTTCTTAACGGATTCCATACTAACTTTTGGATAAGATCCTACATTCATCATTGACGAAAGTAGGATCTTTTTTTACACTTATGGATGCAAAATGAAGAGGTGAGATGTGTGGACTTTGAAATATTATATCTTTCATTTTTTGTTGTTCAAGTTGAAGGAAAAGGTGAACAATCAACGAGGTACTTTAAGCATTTTCAAACATTAAATACGGAAATGTATGAAGAAAGTTCGTTGAAACATTTTTTAGATGGTGAATTAACGAAAATCGCGAAACGAAAAGTAGAAAGATATCCTAAAAATGAACAAGCTCCTACAAAAATTGGGCGGTTTATCGTTGAGCCAGGACATGAGCTAAGCTCGAATCCGAATTACAATTTATTTCATCGTTTAAGATTTTCAGAGGATATTGATTCGTTCCAACAAGGGAGTGAGCAAGTCGTTTCGACGTATGTGGATACAAGTGCTGTTCGTGGTGGCGTATTTCTAGTTGTGAAAGCAAAGCTACGGAAATATTTCGACGACCCGTTTTTATTTTTAATGAAATGCGATTTCGAGCCGAAGGTTGCATCTATTGCAGACGAATCATCCCTTATACGAAATGTCGAAATGGCAATAACAACAAAAGGTATGAAGTCAATACAATACCCGTATATGCCGGAAGAAGGAATGCTTGAAGAGGCGGAATTAAAAATTCATCAAGCCTCACACGCAAGATATTTTGAGGATTTTTTAAAGTTTGTGGAATATGAAAAGTCGATGCCTGAAATAATGAAGTCTCAAGTATTAAATATCGTTCAAGATAAAATAGTTGAATCGATTGCTCCAGAAGAGGAAGAGCGAGAAAAGCTTGAGTCAGCGATTGAAATATGGGCGGAGAGTCCAAAGCGAGAGTTGCAAGAACATCTATCGACTGATCAAGTGTTAGAAGCGACTTCTCAAATTGTTGAACATACTCCTGAAGCTCATTTATCGTTTAAACTTGATGAAGTAACCATAAAAGGTTTCCTTTCTCAATTTGGTGATTCCATTCATCTAGCAAAATATAACGGAAAATATGTTGTGGTTATTGAAGGTGAAACTCTACAATTTGACAAGAGTGTCTCCCCTATTGAATTTCATCGTCCTGATGATTTTATGACAGTTGTTCGACAAATTGTAGACAAGGATAAAGGGGTGTAAGTTTTTACACCCCTTTCTAATCATTGCTTCTATACGAAAGCGCTTTCTTTCTGGTGAATAGCCTATTCTCCTGTAAATTGTGGTTTTCGTTTTTCACTGAATGCTTTTAACGCCTCTATTCGATCTTTCGTTGGAATAGTTTGCTCGTATGCTTTAAATTCAATTTCTAGTCCAGTATGAATGTCGACATCCATTCCTCTTGAAATGGCGAACTTAGCTTGCTGTAATGCAATCGGTCCGAGTGTTAACATTTTATTCGCATACTGTACGCACTCATCCATCATTTGTTCACGTGGGACAATTTTAGTAAAAATCCCATAATCGAATGCTTTTTTCGCATCGATTTTTTCAGCTGTTAAAATCAATTCCTTTGCTTTTGCTTCTCCGATTAATCGTGGTAGCCGTTGAGTACCGCCAGCTCCCGGGATGATCGCCCATGTCAATTCGGTAAGTCCGATGGTTGATTCTTCCGCTCCAATTCGAAAATCACATGCCAACATTAGTTCAAACCCGCCGCCAAAAGCATACCCGTTAACAGCTGCAATTGTAGGTTGCGGCAATGTCGAGACTTTATGAAATACCCGACGGATTTTCTTAACGGTTTTCCGAACTTCTTGTTCGGTCATCGTCTTCCGCTCTTTTAAATCGGCACCAGTACTAAAAGCTTTCTCCCCTGCTCCAGTGATAATAACAACCCGGACTTCCCGGTCATTCTCTAAGTCTTCTACAATCCTCTCTAATTCTACGAGTGATTGGTAGCTGAAGCAATTGTAAACTTCCGGACGATTTAACGTAATATAACCGATATGATTTTCTTTGTGTAATAATACGTGGCTCATCTTTTTACCCCTTTCGTGAAATCCCCTTTTGATTATGTATCACACATTCACTACATTCGATTTGACCAAGAAAAAATCCTTCTTTAATCAAGGAGAAATACAACTGAAATGAAATATGAGTCAAATTACAAAGGTAATATTTTTCTTCGATTCAAGTCGCTCCATTACAAAGTGGAAAAACGATTCTCTACAATACACACTAAAAGCTACAACCTTTTTGAAAAGAGCCAAAATAAAAAAGCGAACCAGGTGAAGTGACCCCTGTCAAGTAGACAGGAATAAAAAAGCACATTTAAGCAACCTGAGTCCTATATTCATAAGGACTCAGGTTGTTTAATTTTTTTTGAAACCGTTGGTGGTTATAAAAACGGATATAT